>JBKICO010000456.1:0-11626 GCA_046567065.1 Acidobacteriota bacterium | reverse complement strand
GAGCTCAAGAGTGTTGATGTCGGCGATGTTCATGGAGCGCAGCTCCCCGCAGGGGTAGCCGTAAAAGGCCTGGGCCGCGGGGTTGGCGTCCAGGATGGCCCCAGTGTCGCCATCGATGAGCAGTTGTACTGTGGAGTTGGTGAGGAACAGGTCGCGGTAGCGCGACTCCGAGGAGCGTAGCACGATCTCCGAGGCCTTGGAGTCGGTTATATCCTGCCAGGCCCCGACGATCTCCAGGTGGCGGCCCTCGCAGTCGGTCACGAGCCTCTGGTCGTCCCGCACCCAGCGCCACACGCCTTCCCCGTTGCGGACCCTGTAGTCCTGCACGAGGCGGCCCCTGGCGGCCAGCCCGTCCTGGGCCTGGCGGACACGCTTCGCGTCGGCGGGGTGCACCTGCGAGAGCCAGAAGGAGGAGCCCAAAAGGTCCAACTGCGCGTGGCCGAAGATGTCGCGCATGTTTTCGGAGACGTAGGTCGGGCTGAAGGGGGCGTCCGGGGAGCAGGTGCGCAACACCATGGGGCTGGAGGCGAGCAGGTGCTCCAGGCGGGCCTGCGTGCGGCGCAGGGCCTCCTCCATGTGCTTGCGCTCGGTGATCTCGAAGGCCATGTGCACCGCCCAGGCCGGGCCGCTGTCCGGGGAGGGCACCGGGGTGCTGCGCGTGATGAAGGTGCGGCCCTCGGGCGTGGTCACCTCGCCTCCCTGCGGCCGGCCCGTCCTGATCGCTTCGGGAAGCTGGCAGCCCGGGCAGGGGGCGTCCAGGCCGTGGATCTGGCTGTAGCAGGGGCGGCTGGGGAGGCTCTGCTGGAAATCCTGCATGGTGGGATCGCTGGAGAGCACCCAGAGCAGGCGCAGGTTCTGGTCGACGCACTTCAGGGTCATGCCGCCGAAATCCCTGAGCATGCCTGCCTGAACCATGGCCTCTGTCCCGAGGGGCTGCGCCGGGGCTGGCGCGGCCTCCGCCGTGCCGGGCCGCGGGGAGCGGCTCTTCACCGCCTGGCGGGGGTTGCGCCTGGCGGAATCCGCTTCCTCGGGGGGCGTGAAGAGCTCACCTGGGTCAACCCCCAGGGTGCGCGCCAGTTGGCCCAGGGATTCGAACGAGGGGGCTGCCAGGCCGCGTTCGAGCCTTCCCAGGAAACGATCCGAGATGCCCGCCTGGGCGGCGAGTTCGGCCTGGGTCAGGCCTGCCTTGCGCCTGAGCGCCTTGATGCGGGTGCCGAAGAGTTTTTTCATGCAGCTCCCCTGATTATATATGTTTAACCATGATTGCAGCAAGAGACAACCCTTGGCAGCGATACCGGGCGGGCAAGCCTTTTCAGAAGTGCCGCAGTGGGCTAGCATGCGGGCATGAACGGTCATCCTCTATTGGCGTCGCTGCTTGGCCAGCTTCAGGCCCTGGAGCGCTCCGCCCGCGAGCAGCGTGTGCCCTTGCTCGTGGGGCAGGCGGAAGCCTTGCGCCAGGCGGCGCTCGGCCTTGTGGCCGACCGCGAAACCGTGGAGGAGAAGGCCCTGATGGCCGCCCTGCGCGCGGAGAAGCTGGAGGCCGCGCTGGAGCGCAACAGGAAGCTCTATGAGGGCAGCCTGCGCTCCTTCGACCGCTTCCGGCAGGGGTTCCAGCTTGTGGAGGAGTTGCGCGACCTGGAGCAGTTGCCACGGCTGGTGGAGCGGTTGCGCCGTTTGTTCCGGGTGGGGCTGATGCGCCTGAGCCTGGAGCGCGTTGATTTCGAGCCCCTGCTGCCGGAGGGCTTCCCGCTCATGGAGCGCGGGTGCCTGGGCGGGATCGCTTCCAAGGTGCTGGCCGGGGAGGCCAGGGCCTACCTGGGCTCCACGGCGCAGGCCCCCGCCGGGGTGCTGAGCGAGGAGGAGGCCAGGCGCTGGCGCTCCTGCTTCGTCTATCCCCTGAAGGACCGCTTCCGGGAAGGGCAGTGGGCCGGGGTGCTGGTGCTGGCGGACGCCAACCCGCAGCGCTACCGCCCGGAGATGGCCACGGATTACATGGAGCACTTCAGCGACGTGCTGGCCAACGCCGTTTCAGGCCTCGCGGAGCACAAGCGCGCCGAGAACCTGCGGGAGGACGTGGAGCGCATCGCCCGGCACGACCTCAAATCCCCGCTGTCGGCCTTCCTGACCCTGCCGCAGATGCTTCTGGAATCGGACAACATCACCGGGCGCCAGAAGGAGATGATCCGCCTGATGCTCGGCGCCGGGCGGCGCATGCAGAACATGATCACGCTCTCGCTCTCCATCTACCGCATGGAGCGCGGCGAGTACGGCCTGGACGCCCGCCCCGTGGACGCCGCCGGGCTGGTGCGCGCCATCTGGGACGAATCCGGCGGGCCCTACCGCGCCTCGGACATCCTGCTGGAGCTTGAGGCCCAGGAGGACCCCTTCCTGGTGCGCGGCGAGGAGCTGCTCTGCTACACCATGCTGGCCAACCTGATAAAGAACGCGCTGGAGGCCTCCTCCCCCGGGGAGCGGGTGGGGGTGAGCCTGCTGCGCGAGGACGGCTGGGACGTGGTGGAGGTGCGCAACGTGCGGGACGTGCCCGAGGCCATGCGGGGCTGCCTGTTCGAGAAGTACGCCACCCACGGCAAGCTGGGCGGCACCGGTCTGGGCGGGTACTCGGCCCGGCTCATCGCCAGGACCCACGGCGGCGACGTGGCGTTGCATACCGGGAACGGCGAAGGCACGATGGTGAGGGTGCGGTTGCCGAGGGGGTGACGGCGCGCCCTGCCAGGTAAGGTTCAGAAATAGAAAACGCCCGCTTGCGCGGGCGTTTCGTTTTGCTGCTATTTCCCGGCCTCTTCGGCCTGGGCTCCGGTGAGCCCGTAGCGCCGCTGTCTGGCGGCGTAGGACTCCAGGGCCTTGTCCAGTTCGGCTGCATCGAAGTCCGGCCAGGGCACGTCCGTGAAGTAGTACTCCGCGTAGGCGCTCTGCCAGAGCAGGTAGTTGCTGATGCGCACCTCCCCGCTGGTGCGGATCACCAGGTCGGGGTCGGGCTGGCCCGCGGTGTACAGCTCCGCCGAGAAGCTCTCCTCGGTGACGCCCTTTGGCCCCACGCCCCGCTCCATGAGCCTGCGGCAGGCCCGCAGGATTTCCTCCCGCCCGGAGTAGTTCAGGGCCAGGTTGAGCGACATGGAGGCGCACTTCTCGGTCTTCTTGATGACGTGCTTGAGCACCTGGCGCATAGTGAAGGGAAACTGGTCCATCTCGCCGAACACGCGCAGCCTGATGTCCTGCTCCACAAGGGAGGAGAGCTCGTTGTTCAGGAAGCGCACGATCAGGTCGAACAGGAAGTTGACCTCATCCTTGGGCCGCCCCCAGTTCTCGGTGGAAAACGTGTAGAGCGTCAGGTGCCCGATGCCCAGTTCCCGGCAGCGCGTCACAAGGGCCTTGGCGTTGCGGGTGCCCGCGTTGTGGCCCTCGCTGCGCGTCAGGCCCTTGCGTTCGGCCCAGCGGCCGTTGCCGTCCATGATGACGGCCAGGTGGCGCGGCAGCGCCGAAACCGGAGCCGTCATCAGATCTCCATGATTTCCTTCTCCTTCTTGCCCAGCTGCTGATCCAGCTTGGCCACGAAGGAGTCGGTGATCTTCTGGATCTCGGCCTCGCCCTTGCGCACGTCGTCCTCGGAGAGGGACTTGTCCTTGAGCTTCTTCTTCAAGGCGTCGTTGGCGTCGCGGCGGATGTTGCGCACGGCCACCTTGGCCTCTTCGGTGTACTTCTTGGCCACCTTGACCAGCTCCTTGCGGCGGTCCTCGGTGAGGGGGGGCATGCCGATGCGGATGATCTTGCCGTCGTTGACCGGATTGAGGCCCAGGTCGGACTTCTGGATTGCCTTCTCGATCAGGCCGAAGGCGGCGCGGTCCCAGGGCTGGATGGTGATGGTGCGGCTGTCCGGCGTGGAGACGGAAGCCAACTGGTCGATGGGCGTGGGGGTGCCGTAGTAGTCCACCTTGATGCCGTCGAGCAGGGCCACGGAAGCCCTGCCGGTACGCAGGTGGGAGAATTCCTTGTCCAGGGCCGCGGAGGCCTTTTCCATGCGGGTCTTGACGTCAGCGATCACGGCGTCCATGCGTCTCTCCTTATTCCACGATGGTGCCGGCCTTCTGGCCGGTGACCACCTTTTTCAGGTTGCCGGGCACGAACATGTTGAAGACCACGATGGGCATGCTGTTGTCCATGGCCAGGGTCACGGCGGTGGAGTCCATGACCTTGAGCTGCTTCTCCAGCACGTCCATGTAGGTGAGGCGGTCGAACATGACCGCGTCGGGGTTGGTCTTGGGGTCCTTGTCGTAGACGCCGTCCACCTTGGTGCCCTTGATGATGACCTGGGTCTTGAGCTCCATGGCGCGCAGGGCGGCGGCGGTGTCGGTGGTGAAATAGGGGTTGCCGGTTCCGGCGGCGCAGATGACCACGCGGCCCTTTTCCAGGTGGTGGATGGCCCGGCGGCGGATGTAGGGCTCGCAGACCTCGCGCATGGTGATGGCGGAGAGCACCCGGGTGGAGAGGCCGAGCTTCTCCAGGGCGTCCTGCACGGCCACGGCGTTCATCACGGTGGCGAGCATGCCCATGTAGTCGGCGCTGGCGCGGTCCATGCCCGAAGCGGAGGCGGACATGCCCCTGAAGATGTTGCCGCCGCCGATGACCAAGGACAACTGCACGCCCATCTCGGCGGCTTCGACGATCTGGCCGCAGAAGGCGGAGACGGTCTCGGGATCGATGCCGAAGCCCTTGGTTCCGGCAAGGGCTTCGCCGGAGAGCTTGAAGAGAACGCGCTTGAAACGAAGATTTTCCATATGAATTCATCCTGGGGAGGGCGCGAAGGGCCGCCGGCAGCGGGCCAGGCCACGCGGCGCGGAGGGGCGGCGCCCGCCCCGAATCCCGGCTGGCCGGGGCAGGGGGGTGCTACAAAAATGACGCGATCGACGCGAAGCTACGTAATGGTTTTCTTGAAGAAGCGCGAGGGGAAACTTTTCTGAAAAAAGCCTCCGCCCCGCGCTCGGGATCAAAAAAAACGGGCCTTGCGGCCCGTTTTCTCGGCAGTTATTCGGCTGCGTCTTCGCCCAGTTGCATGCGGACGAAACGGCCGATCTGGATGTTTTCGCCCAGGGTGGCCACCAGGTCGTTCAGCAGGGTCTGGATGGTGAGCTTGTCGTCCTTGATGTAGGGCTGCTCGAGCAGGCAGACTTCCTTGTAGTACTTCTTGACGCGGCCCTCGACGATCTTGTCGATGATGTTGTCGGGCTTGCCCTCGGCCTTGGTCTGGGCGACGTAGATGTCCTTCTCCTTGGCGAGCACGTCGGCGGGCACCTGCTCGGAGGAGACGCACAGCGGGTTGGCCGCGGCGATCTGCATGGCCACGTTCTTGGCGAACTCCTGGAACTTCTCGCCGCGGGCGACGAAGTCGGTCTCGCACTTGACTTCCACCAGGACGGCGATCTTGCCGTTGGAGTGGATGTAGGAGCCGATGACGCCCTCGGAGGTGGAGCGGCCGGCCTTCTTGGCGGCCTTGGCCAGACCCTTTTCGCGCAGCCAGGCAATGGCCTTTTCAGGATCGCAGTTGCAGGCCTCCAGGGCCTTCTTGCAGTCCATCATGCCCGCGCTGGTACGGTCGCGCAGTTCCTTGACAACACTGGCGCTGATCTGAGCCATGGCTATTGCTCCTCCTGCTCCGAGGCGGCTTCGGCCACCGGAGCGGCTTCGGGTTTCATTTCTTCCTTCCCGGCGGCAACCTCTTCCTTGGAGGCGGCCTGGCCTTCGAGGCAGGCGTCGGCCACGCAGGTGACGAAGAGCTTGATGGCGCGGATGGCGTCGTCGTTGCCGGGGATGATGTAGTCGATCAGGTCGGGGTCGCAGTTGGTGTCGACCACGGCCACGACGGGGATGCCAAGCTTGCGGCACTCCTGCACGGCGATCTCTTCACGCTTGGGGTCGATGATGAAGGCGGCGGCGGGCAGGCCGTCCATGTCCTTGATACCGCCCAGGGTGGCGTTGAGCTTGGCCACCTCACGGCCGTACATGGAGATTTCTTTCTTGTGGTAGCGCTTGTGGATGGAGCCGTCCTCGAAGGCGGTCTCCAGCTTCTTCAGGCGGTCGATGGAGCCGCGGATGGTCTGGAAGTTGGTGAGCATGCCGCCCATCCAGCGGTGGGTCACGAAGTACTGCCCGGCGCGCTCGGCTTCCTTGCGCACGGCCTCCTGGGCCTGGCGCTTGGTGCCGACGAAGATGATGCGCCCGCCCTTGACCACGGTATCGACCAGGAAGTCGTGGGCTTTCTGGAACAGCTTCACGGTCTGCTGCAGGTCGATGATATGGATGCCGTTGCGCGCGCCGAAGATGAAGGGGCGCATTTTGGGGTTCCAACGGCGGGTCTGGTGTCCGAAGTGGACGCCGGTCTCGAGCAGCTGCTTCATGGTGACGTAAGCCATGAGTCTCTCCTTTGGGTTTTTTCCTCCACGCCGGGCCCCGCTGCCGGCCCCGAGGGGCACCCGTGGCGGCGATGACGGCGTGTGTGAAGTTGGGAAGCAGGAGTAGCTACTATGCAACGCGCGAGTTGGCAAGGGGGTAGGGGCCTGCGGGTGCCATTTTCGTCTCCGTGCAGGGCGGATGTGCAACAGTTTGCACGGCCATGTGCAGGCTTGTGCAATGCGCTGCGGGGGGTGGGTGCGCCAATTCCCTGAAATGCCAGTTGTTTTGAGGTGTTCCGAGTTGGCACGCCAAATGCTACCTTGGCAGTCGACATTGAACCGCAAAGGAGTACCGCATATGTCCAAGACCTCCCGTTACCTGCAGGCCGTCGGCGGCATGTCCCTGGCCTTCCTGGTCGGCCTGGGCGCCATGGCCGCCCAGGACGCCGCCACCGCCCCCAAGTCGGCCCCGCAGGCTCCGGCCGCGGCCGCGGCGCCTGCCGCGCCTCAAACTTTCGCCCCCGGCCTGCCCGGCTGGATGAAGCACCTGCCCGCCGCCCAGCAGGAGACCGCCCGCAAGATCTGGCTCACGGAGGGCCGCACCGTCCTGGCCCACAAGGAGATGCTCAAGGCCAAGCGCCATGAGCTCAACGCCATGATGGCCATGCCGAACGCGGACGACAAGGCCGTGGCCGCCCTGGTCAAGGAGATCGCCTCCCAGGAGGAGAAGCTGCTCGGGGCCGAGGTTGCCCTGCGCCGCAAGCTTGAGAAGGAAGGCATCCCCACCTGGGGCCGCATGGACGGCATGATGGACGGCATGGGCGGCAAGGAAGGCTGCATGTCCGGCATGATGGACAAGATGGGCGGCATGGGCGGCAAGATGGACAAGATGGGCGGCATGATGGGCGGCATGGACCACGGCTCCGGCAGCGGCTCCGGCCACGGTTCCGGCCACGGCGGCGACATGCCCAAGACCGACGCCCCGGCTGCGGGCCACGGCGCCCACAACGGATAACTGATTTCCCCTCCACCCCTCCCTTGGGCGGGCCACGGCGCGGCGTCGTGGCCCGCCGTGCTTTTTGGCCCGCCGCGTCGCTTCGGATGCCCCCGGAAATGTTAGACTTGGCCGGGCGGAGCATGTACCCTGCCTCGCGGCGGGCCGGGCGCTGTCCCGCCGCCGCGAACCACATCCAGCTGCGCAGCGGTATACGATGGGACATCACGAATCATCCGGCGTCGCGTCGGGGGCAATCCCGGCGGAAACGCCGCCAGCCTGGGCGCAGGCCGCCGTGCTGGCGCTGCCGCTGCTGTTCTACTGCGCCGCCTGCCTCTATCGCCTGGGGGACAAGTCCCTCTGGGTGGATGAGGTGCTGGTGCCGCTCACGGCGCGCTATCCCGTGGAGTACATCCTCCAGCGCAGCCTGGTCACGGATTTCCACCCCCCCGGCTACTACCTGATCGTCAAGCTCTGGTCCGCCATATCGGATTCCGACGCCTTCCTGCGCGGCTTCTCCGTGCTCTGTGGTGGCTTGGCCGTGCTGGCCTGCCAGAGGCTCGGGCGCGAGGCCCTGGGCGTGGGCGCTGGCTTGGCCGCCGCCTCGGCCCTGGCGGTGAGCCCCCTGTTCATCTCCCTGGCGCGGCAGGTGCGGCCCTACACGCTGATCGTGCTGCTGTGCGCCCTGCTGTTGCTTGGCCTCTGGCGCGAGGTGCGGCTGCGCCGCGACGGCGAGGGGCAGGGCGGGGCTTGGCCGCTGGCCGTGGCGCTCTGCCTGGGGCCGCTCACGCACTACACCTTCCTGTTCGTGATTCTGGGGGGAGGGCTCTACCTGCTCACGGAGCCCGCCGCCCTGGCGGGCATGCTGCGCCGCCGCAAGGCCCTGCTGGCCGCGTGCGCGGCGAGCCTGGGCTGCGCGGGCTATTTCCTGCTGCACCGCATGGGCGAGGCCGGGCAGCCCGGCACGGTGCTGGCCACGCTGGGCAACATCGGCTCCAACATGGTCTACCTGCTCTCCTTCCAGTGGGGGATGAACGCGCTGGCAGTGGCCATGGGCGCGGCCTGCCTGTTCGGGCTGTGGGCGATTCACGGCCGGTCGGCGAGGCTGGCCCGGATGCTGGCCGTCTACGTGCTGGCCCCCTGGGCCGCGCTGGCCGCGCTGCGCTACGCCTCCTACTCCAATCCCTGGCATTACACCTACACGCTGCCCGCCCTGGCCCTGTGCCTGGGGGCGGCGGCGGACAGGCTCTGCCGGGGGCGCATCCTGCCCCTGGCGCTGTGCGGCGCGCTGTTCTGCGCCGGGGCCGCCTGGCAACTGGCCCAGCGCTGGGAGGCTCTCTACGCGGACGACTCCGAGAACTACGCGGCGGTCGCCCAGGCCCTGGAGCGCGCGGGCACGGCCGGGCGGGCCTTCGTGGTGCCGGAGCGGCTGCACCAGAACGCGGTGGCGCGCTACCTCTCGCCCCAGGCCCGCAGGGACTTCCTGGCCCAGCGCATCGGGCCGGAGGCCAAGGAGCTGGAGCTGGTCTGCGTAGGGCCGGAGTGCGGCTCCGTGCTGGGCGACGGCTTCCCGGCGGATTCCGGCGGGGTCTCGAAGCCCTTGAAGCTCACCAGGGCCACGGCGCTGGACATTTCAGCGGAGCCGGAGAGCATGGCGCTCTCCTTCAAGCCCAGCGCGTTCTACTCCCAGGTGTACGAGGCCGAGAACGTGCAGATTGACACGGGCTTCGGCGGCAAGATCATGCCCACGGACAACAACGTCAGCGCCGGGTTCGCCTACCGCTTCGTGAACCGGGGGCCCAAGTTCCCCTACGCCTCGGCCATCGTGCTGCGCTACGCCAACCTGGGCCTGGGCAACGCGCTCAAGGTCTCCGTGAAGTTCGACGACGAGGCCCCGCAACTGCTCTTCGCCACCGGCGGTATCGACGCCCGCCGGGCCAAGGCCATCCCCGTATTCCGGGAGAAGCCCTTCGCCTCCATGCTGGTCATGGTGGAGATGCGCTGCGCCCCGCGCACCCCGGCCTTCCCGGGCGGCAACCAGCAAACCATCCAGGTGGAGGGGCTCTCCATGCTCTTCTCCTGCTACAAGCGTGAGGGCTAGCGCCATGCCGCGCGCCGCCGCCCGGCCCCGCCGCATCTGGGGCTGCCTCCTCTGGGCCTGGCTGCTTCTGGCTGCGGGGTGCGGCCAGGGCGGGGACACCTTCGTGGCCGACGCCGTGCTGGAGGCCCCGCGCGGGGTGGTGCGCCAGGTGTACGGCCTGGGCAAGCCGAGCCTGCTGGGCTGTTCGGGCATCTACGCGCGCCTGGGCCAGTTCCCGCTGACCAGCCTGGCCTTCCATTCGCCCAAGGCCCGCGAGGGCCGCCTGGTGCTCAGCTTCGTGAACATGGTGCCGGGGCAGTATGTGGGGCTCTCCATGAACTACGCCCCCCTCAAGGAGTGGAACCTGCCTCGGGAGCTTGACCCGGAGCGGCGGGTGGAGCTGACCCTGCCCGTGCGCATCGAGGCCGGGCTCAACATGGTCACGCTCTCCTACCTGAACACGGACGCGACGCCTTTGGGCTATGGCTACGAGTTCGGCTCCCGGAGGGCCATGATAGTGGACATGCGGGTGGAGGCGGACTGAGGCGCGGGGGCTGCGCCGCCAGCCTGCGGCTGGCGGTCAAGCCCTGCAGTTGCTTTGTGGTTGGCGGCTGTCGCGGAGCGAACCGGCCCCGGGAAACTGCCGCCGTACCGGGCAATGGTTCTTTGGGGTGGCCGGGGGGGCAGGCTCTTGGCCCAGGACGGAACGAACCTCCAGCCGATGCGCCGGAGGCCCGCGAAAGGCCCGGGCACCCACGCCCGGGGCAAAAACTTGGAAGATCGAACCAGCCGCTAGAGCGAGATGACCACCGGCACCACCACGGGGTCGCGCTCCAGCACCTTGCGGAAGAAGCGCCGCAGGGAGGAGCGGATGCGCTCCTTGAGCTTGTCCGTGTTGCCGGGGGGCACGTTGTCTATGGTGTCCAGGATGACGCACTTGGCGTCCTCCAGGACGTGGGAATACTGCTGTTCGAACACGAAGCCCTTGGAGATCAGGTTCGGGCCGATCATCACCTCGCCGGTCTTTTCGTCCATGACCAGCATCACCACCACCATGCCCTCGCCAGCCAGGAGCTGGCGCTCCTTGAGCACGCTCTGGCCCACGTCGCCCACGCCCTTGCCGTCCACGTAGACCTGCTCCACGAGGATGGGGTCCTCCAGGCGGATGCCGCCCTCCCTCAGGAAGGTGATGGGCTGGCCGTCCTCGATGATGATGGCCCGCTCGGAGGCAACGCCGTGCTCCAGGGCCAGGCGGCGGTGCTTGACCAGGTGGCGGTATTCGCCGTGCACGGGGATGAAGAACTTGGGGCGCACGGTGTCCAGCATGATGGCCAGCTCTTCCTGGTGGGCGTGGCCCGAGGCGTGGATGCCCTGCACTCGCTCGTAGAGCACCTCCGCGCCCTGGCGGTAGAGCTTGTCGATGAGCTTGTGGATGGCCCGGATGTTGCCGGGGATGAAGCGCGAGCTCATGAGCACCAAGTCGCCCGGCTGCACGCGCAACTGGCGGTGCTCGCCCGTGGCCAGGCGCGACAGAGCGGAGAGGGGCTCGCCCTGGGAGCCCGTGACCAGCAGCACGGACTTGTCCAGGGGCATGGCGGGCAGCTCGTCCATGTCGGCCCAGACCCCGGCGGGCATGCGCAGGTAGCCCAGGTCGCGGGCGAGATCGATGTTGGTGGCCAGGCTCCTGCCGGAAACGGCCACGCGCTTGCCCGTGTCGTGCGCCAGGTCGAAGATCTCCTGCATGCGCTGGATGTGGCTGGAGAACAGCGTGACCACGATGCGGCCCGTGGCCTTGCGGAAAATTTCGCCCAGGCTCTGCTTGATCTCCATCTCGGTGAGGGCGAAGCCGTCGCGTTCCACGTTGGTGGAGTCCGACATCATGCACAGCACACCCGGCTCGGCGAAGTTGCGGAAGGCGTCCAGGTCGGTCTGGTGGCCGTCCAGCGGGTAGCGGTCGATCTTGAAGTCCCCGGTGTGCACGATGCGCCCGGCCGGGGTCTCGATGCCCAGACCGTAGCTGTGCACGATGGAATGGCAGACCTGGAAGAAATTGAAGGCGAAGGGGCCGATCTCCACGCGCTCGTTCTTCTGCACGGGGCGCAGGTCCGCGTGCTTGAGCAGGCCGTGCTCCTCCAGCTTCTTGGCCAC
>JBKICO010000455.1:0-4896 GCA_046567065.1 Acidobacteriota bacterium | reverse complement strand
GAGTGGCCACGTGCACTCCGTAGATTGCCGGTCACCGGCAAGAAAAAAAGCCCCCGTCGCAAGACGGGGGCCTTTTTGTATTCAATGGCTGGTTGGGGGGGCTAGGCGGCGCGGTTGCCGTCGGCGTCTTCGCGGCGGCGGTTGCCGTTCTGCCTGGTGGGGCGGTTGCCGTCGGCCTCTTCGCGGCGGGCGTAGCCCTGGCCGTACTCCTGGCCCATGCTGCTGCCGTAGAAGGAGGGCTTGCGCTCCCCGCCCTGGCGGCGGTTGTTGCCCTGGTAGCCTTCGGCGCGGCGGTTGCCGCCCTCGCTGGATTCCTGGCGGCGGTTGTTGCCGTAGGCGCCCTGGCCGCCCTGGCCCTGGGCGCGGCGGCGGTCGCCGTACTGGCCCTGGCCGCCCTGACCCTGGCGTTCCTGGCCTTGACGCTCCTGGCCCTGACGCTTCTGGCCGGAGTGATGCGGGTTGTGCCCGGCGGCGGGCTGGCTGGCGGGCTGGCTCACGCCGTCGCCGGAGAAGGGCTGACGGCGGGTGTCCGCGGAGTAGCCCTCACGGGGGGGGCGGCGCTGGCCCTGGCCCTGTCCGCCCTCGGCGCGGCGGTTGTTGTTGCCGCCGCCGAAGCCGCCGCGCCCGCCGGGGCGCATGATGGGCCGGTCGAAGTCGCTGTGGCGCTCGGGAGCGGGAACGGCGTAGTCGAAGCCGTCCATTTTCTTGCGTTCGATGGTCTTGCCCAGCAGGCGCTCGATGGCCCGGACCATGGAGTTGTCCTCGTGGGTCACCAGGGAGTAGGCCTGCCCCTCGCGCTCGGCGCGGCCGGTGCGGCCCACGCGGTGGGTGTAGGTCTCGGGGGTGTCGGGCAGGTCGAAGTTGACCACGTGGGCCACGCGGGAGACGTCGATGCCGCGCGCGGCGATGTCGGTGGCCACCAGGACGCGGTAGCGGCCGGTGCGGAACCCGTCCATGGCCTTCTGGCGCTGCGTCTGGGAGAGGTTGCCCTGCAGGCAGGCCGAGGTGTGGCTGGAGCGCTCCAGCTGTTCGGCCAGGCGCTTGGCGCGGTGCTTGGTGCGGGTGAACACCAGCACGGAGCCCTCGGGGTTCTGCTCCAGGAGGTTGAGCAGCAGCTTGGTCTTGAGGTGCTGGGGCACCGGGAAGAGGCACTGCTCCACGGTGGAGGCCGGAGCCGTGCGCCCGATGCGCACCAGGGCCGGGTTCTTCAGGGTCTCGTTGGCGAGGCCCCGGATGGAATCGGGCATGGTGGCGGAGAACAGCAGGGTCTGGCGCTCCTGGGGCAGGTGCGAAAGAATGCGGCGGATGTCGGGCAGGAAGCCCATGTCGAACATGTGGTCCGCTTCGTCGAGCACCAGGACCTCGACGCCGGAAAGATTGGCGTTGCCCTGGTTCAGGTGGTCCAGCAGGCGGCCGGGGCAGGCCACCAGGATGTCCGCGCCCTGGCGCAGGCGGTTGGCCTGGGGCCCGAGGCCCACGCCGCCGTACACGGTGACGGTGCGGATGCGCGCGCCCTTGGTGTAGTCGCGGGCGCTCTCGCTGATCTGCTCGGCCAGCTCGCGGGTGGGGGCGATAATCAGCGCCCGCACGGTGCCGCGCAGGGGCTTGGGGTCCTTCATGAACCTGTCGATGATGGGCAGCAGGAAGGCCGCGGTCTTGCCGGTGCCGGTCTGGGCCAGGCCCATGACGTCGCGCCCTTCGAGCACGTGGGGCATGGCTTCGGCCTGTATGGGGGTCGGGGCTTCGTAGCCCAGGGATTTGACGTTGGCGGAAATGGTGGGATGAAAGCCGAAAGAATCGAATTGCAAAAAAAGAACCTCGTGTTCTGGTTGTGAGGCGATGAGCGAGCGTGACTTGGCGTGCTGCCGACCCGTCAGGGAAGCGTCATCGGGGGTAATGTCGTTGGTTTCGGCAGGAACAGTCTGGCGGGATGGGCGGGGCTGCAGCGGGCCCCCGCCACGCAGGCAGGCATGCCGTGGCGCTATGCGCGCCGGGAAGATCAATAAGCCTTTTGGCGGCGGTGTCAACAACGGTCTTGACCGGCGCTGGGCAAGTCTGCAAGAACCTGGAGGTTTGCTGCGCGTGTGAAACTTACAAAATTCGAAGGAGAGGTCCATGCCTGTCACAGTGGTCGACCATCCCCTGGTGAGGCACAAACTGGGCATTCTGCGCCAGGACGGAATAAGCACCAACGTCTTCCGCGACTTGGCGGGGGAGGTGGCCAGGCTGCTCACCTACGAGGCCACCAAGGACCTCAAGACCGAAAAGAAGACCGTCAAAGGCTGGGCCGGCCCCGTCGAAGTGGAGCAGATCAAGGGCAAGAAGATCACCGTTGTGCCCATCCTGCGCGCGGGCCTGGGCATGATGGACGGCGTTCTGGACATGATCCCCGGGGCCAAGGTCAGCGTTGTGGGCATGTACCGCAACGAGGAGACCCTCTCCCCCGTGCGCTACTACGTGAAGCTCGCCAAGGAGATCCACAAGCGCACCGCCCTCATCCTGGACCCCATGCTGGCCACGGGCGGCACGCTCATCGCCACCATCGACCTCCTCAAGGAGGCGGGCTGCAAGAAGATCAAGGGCCTGTTCCTGGTGGCCGCCCCCGAGGGCCTGGCGCGCCTGGAGGCCGCCCACCCGGACGTGCACGTCTACGTGGCGGCCATCGACGAGCGCCTCAACGAAGTGGGCTACATCCTGCCCGGCCTGGGCGACGCTGGCGACAAAATCTTCGGCACCAAATAGGGGGAGTCATGGCTTTGGTTAACAACGGCGATTACCAGCTGCGCCTGCGGGACGTGCCCGTGGGCGCCCAGATGTTGTTCGTTGCCTTCGGCGCCCTTGTGCTGGTGCCGCTGCTCACCGGGCTGGACCCCAACGTGGCCCTGTTCACCGCGGGCCTGGGCACGCTCATCTACCAGGTGCTGACCAAGTTCCAGATTCCCATCTTCCTGGGCTCCTCCTTCGCCTTCATCGCCCCTGTGATGCTCTCGGTGCAGCGCCACGGCACGGCGGCCACCCTGGGCGGCCTGGCCTCGGTGGGCATCATGTACGTGCTCTTCGCGCTGCTCATCAAGGCCAAGGGCACCGCGTTCCTGCTGCGCATACTGCCGCACGTGGTCACCGGCCCGGTGATCATGGTCATCGGCCTGATCCTGGCCCCGGTGGGCGTGTACATGGCCATGGGCAAGACGGGCGACGGGGCCAAGATGCTCTACCCTGAGAACCAGGCCATGATCATCTCCATGATCTCGCTGGCCGTCACGGTGCTCGTGGCAATCAAGGGCCGCGGCATGCTCAAGCTGATCCCCATCGTCTGCGGCATCGTGGCGGGCTACGCCACCAGCCTCGTCATGGGCATCGTGGACTTCGCCCCCGTGGCCGCCGCGCCCTGGTTCAAGATGCCCAACTTCGTGGCCCCGGAGTTCAGCTTCGACGCCATCATGATCATCCTGCCCGTGGCCATCGCCCCCATCATCGAGCACATCGGCTCCATCCTGGCCATCGGCTCGGTGACCGGCAAGAACTACATCGACAAGCCCGGCGTGCACCGCTCCCTCATGGGCGACGGCGTGGCCACCACCCTGGCGGGCTTCCTGGGCGGCCCCCCGCTGACCACCTACGCCGAGGTCACGGGCGCGGTGTCGCTGATCAAGATCTACAACCCCGCCCTGATGACCTGGGCCGCCATCACCGGTATCGCCCTGGCCTTCGTGGGCAAGCTGGGGGCGCTCCTGCAGACCATCCCCGCGCCGGTCATGGGCGGCATCATGCTGCTGCTCTTCGGCGCCATCATGGTGGTGGGCCTCAACTCCCTCGTGCAGGACGGGCAGGACCTCATGAAGCCCCGCAACATGGTCATCGTGGCGCTCATCGTGGTGCTCGGCATGGGCAAGATGAGCTTCAGCTTCTGGGGCATCCACCTGGAGGGCATCGGCCTGGCCGGCGTGGCGGGCGTGGTGCTGAACCTGCTGCTGCCGCAGGACAGGGCGGAAGCATGAGCGCGGAGCATTCCGCCCCGGACCCGCGCGAGGCCGCCTGCAGGCTGCACATCAACAAGGTGCTCTACCTGCGCGCCCTGGAGGCCCGCAAGACCCGCCAGGACGACATCAAGGAGCTGCTCGGGGCCACCCGGCCGGACCTCTCGCCCGAGGCGGCGGCCTGTGTGGCCGAGACCGTGCCCGCGCTCTTGCCCGAGCTGCACCGCAAGTGGATCGGCATGTTCGTGGAGACGCTCTTCGCCACGGCCGGCATGGAGCAGATCGTGGTGCTGTGCGACGGCTCGGAGGACAACAACGCCGCCCTGGCCCTGGCCTACGTGATGTTCCTGGAGTCCGAGCGCATGGAGAAGCAGATGGCCGCCGACCTGGAGCACGTGGAGAGCCTGGGCGGGGCGGGCGTGGCCGAGGTGGCCGCCACCCTCTGCGCCCGGCTGGACGGGCTGGAGGCCGAGGTGCTCAAGGAGCGCGAGGAGAAGGCCCGGCAGTACGCCGCGAAAAAGGGCCGCACCGTGCATTAGGACGGAGGTTCGATCCTCCGGGTCCGTGCCTGGCCGCCGTGGCCCGCGCGGACCCGGGCCTGATCAAGCTGCCGGGGCGGACGCCCCTCTGGCGCAAGCGCCAGCGCGAGATCATGCCCGCGCCCGCTCGGGCCACGGCAGCCAGGCACGAACCCCAGCCTGCCATCGCGGCGCGCGGACCGTCCCCCCTCTTGACCGCGGCCGGGAGCTGCCTTAAGAATGTCCAACCGGATTGAGCCCGGGACCGCAAGGTTCCGGGCCAGTCATTTTTTTATTCCGCGTCCTCAGGACGATTCGAGGTGCCGAACATGCAGAACATCCCCATCTCCGTCGAAGGCTACAGGCGTCTGGAAAAGGAACTGGACAACCTGAAGAAGGAG
>JBKICO010000454.1:0-4326 GCA_046567065.1 Acidobacteriota bacterium | reverse complement strand
CACGCGCCCAACGCCACCGGCCTCCGGGGCACTCCCCACCCGCCCGCCCGCGCGGACGCTGGCATGTTCGAGGCCATGTTCCGGGGCCATATCTCCGCCATGTTCCTGCTCGACCCGGAGACCATGGAGGTCCTGGACGCCAACCAGGCCGCCCTGGACTTCTACGGTTGGGACCCGGCCGCGCTGGGCGGGATCACCCTGGCCAGCTTCTGCATGAACGGGGCCGCCTGCCACGAGGCCACCAGGAGCGTGTGCCGGTTCTCGGTGGGGCGGGTGGCGGTCTGCAAGCACCGGATCGGCAACGGCGAGATCCGCGACGTGGATCTGAGGGTCTCGCGCATCCGGACGGCCCAGGGCGAGGTGCTTTTCGCGGTGGTGGGCGACATCTCGGACAGCTCCCAGGCGGAGCAGGCCCTGCGCGACTCCGAGGCCCGCTTCCGAAGCATCTCCGAGAGCGTGGTGGAGGGCATTTTCCAGGCTTCGCCCGAGGGCACCTTCCAGTGGGTCAACCCGGCCTTCGCCAGGATGCTCGGCTACCCGAGCCCGGACGAGGCGGCCGGCCGGACCTGCGTGATGCTCGATCCCCCCTTTGAGGACGGCGAGGGCTTCGGCGGCTTCCTGGCCGGGGCCGCCGCCAGGGGAGGGCGCAGGGAGGTCCGCCTCCGCCGGGAGGACGGCAGCCCCATCTGGGTCTCGCTGCACGTCTGGGCACAGTTCGGCGACGGCGGGCGGGTGCTGCGCTACGAGGGCGTGGCCGAGGACGTCACGGCTCGCAGGCAGGCCGAGGCCGAAAGGATGCTCCTGGTGGCCGCCGTGGAGCAGGCTGTGGAGGGCATCGCCATCGCGGGGCCGAAATGGTCCGTGGAGTACGCCAACCCGGCCTTTTCGGCCGTCACGGGGCTGGAGCGCGGCGAAACCCTGAGCCGCCCCCTCTTCGGGCTGTTCCTGGGCGCGCGGCCGCCCCTGCCCGGCCAGGAGATCGCCGCCGCCCTGGCCGAAGGGCGCGAGTGGACGGGCATCATCAGCCAGGTGCGCCCCGGCGGCCACTGCTTCACGGCGGAGACGACCTTCAGCCCCATCCGAGACGCTTCGGGCAAGGTGAGCAACGCCGTGCTGCACCTGCGCGACGTGAGCTACCAGGAGCGGCTGGAGAAGCGCCTGCGGCGGGCCCAGAAGCTGGAGGCCGTGGGCACCCTGGCCGGAGGCATAGCCCACGACTTCAACAACATCCTCACGCCCATCCTGCTCAACGCCGAGGTGGGCATGCAACTGCTCGAACCCGGGGACATCCTGCGCAAGCCCCTGGAGGACATCATCAAGGCCGGGGGCAGGGCCAGGCAGCTCATCAAGCAGATACTGGCCTTCAGCCGCCGGGGCAGCCTGCGCTCCACACGCGTTTCGCTGGCCCCGCTGGTGCGGGAGACCCTCGAGCTGATTCGGCCCACGCTGCCCGCGGGCGTCGAGGCCTCCTTCGACGAGGGCCCCGAGCCGCTGGCCGTCATGGCCGACCCGAGCCTGGTGCATCAGGTGCTCGCCAACCTGATGGATAACGCCCTGCACGCCATGCGGGAGCGCGGGGGCTCGCTGTCGGTGGCTCTGGCCCGGCACGAGGCCAACGGGGGCGACCCCACCGGCGACACCGCCCTGACCCAGGGGGAGTACGCCCTGCTGACCGTGGGTGACACCGGCCACGGCATGGACGCCTCCCTGCTGGAAAAGATTTTCGTCCCCTTCTTCACCACCAAACGCCCGGGCGAGGGCACGGGCATGGGCCTGGCCACCGTCCACGGCATCGTGCGCTCCCTGGGCGGAGCTGTGCGGGCGCAGAGCGAATTGGGGCGGGGCAGCCTGTTCAAGGTCTATCTGCCCCTGGCCCCGAAGCCGGAGGAGTCCGCTCCCTCCACGGGGTGCGCGCGCGGTGCGCCGCTGGGGGCCACGGCGCCCCGGGCCCTGGTGGTGGACGCCCAGGCCTTTTCGCGCCAGGCCCTGGCCATGACCCTGCGGGAACTGGGCTACAAGGTCACCAGCATACGCGACGCGGCCAGGGCCCTGAACGTGTTCGGCCGGGTGCCCGCGCGCTTCGACGCGGTTCTGGCGGGCGAGAATCTGCACGGGATGTCCGGCTGGGAGTTCCTGGCCGCCTGCCGCCACGTGCGGGGCGAGGTCCGCCTGGTGTTGCTGACCGACCAGGCCGAGGACGGGCGCGGCGCGGCCGTGGCCGACGCGGTGCTGGCCAAGCCGGTTTCCCGCCCCGAGCTGGCCCGGGCGTTGGCCCGGCCCTCGAATGACAGGTCCCTTCCTCCCTGCTGAGCAGGAGCCTAGCCGTCCAGCGCCGGGGCTTCCTGGAAATAGCCCCTGTGGTGGGCGCAGGCGGGGCAGCGCTCGGGCGCTTCGAGGCCCTGCGTCGTCCAGCCGCAATGACGGCAGTACCACGGCACAGGCCCGGTGCGGGAATGCAGCGTCCCGGCGGAGAGGTGGGCGGCCAGGGCGCTGAGGCGCGCCGCGTGCCTGGCCTCGGCCTTGGCGATGTTCTCGTAGAGCAGGGCGATCTCCCCCAGGCCCTCCTCCCGGGCCGTCCTGGCGTAGCCCGGGTAGACCAGGCGGGAGACGGCCGCTTCCTCCGTAACGGCCGCGCGGAGGTTCTCCAGGACGGAGCCCACCGGCGCGGCGTTCACATGCACCACCGCCTCGCCGCCGCCGCCCCCGAGGTGCGCCAGGAAGCGCTTGGCGTGCACGCCCTCCTGCCCGGATATCTCCAGAAACACGGACCGGATCAGGTCCTGGCCTTCCTTGCCCGCCTGCTTGGCGTAGTAGGCGTAGCGGGTGGCCGCCTGGCACTCCCCCGCGAATGTGGCCAGCAGGTTGCGGCGGGTCTGGCTGTCTTCGGGTGCGGTCATTGTACTGCTCCAGGGCTGCTTTTTCCGATGCCGGTTCCGCCGGGTGTAATACGGCGGCAGTGCATGCGTCCACGCATTCCTCCGGCCGGGTGACAACTTGGAATACTTATCAAGCACCTACCTTTCCGGGATGGGCCGCGAGCCGCATGGATGCTGCGTCCGCGGGCCACGAACGTCCGCTTTTCATTGACAAAAAAACCTTTCCGGGGCTAGGCTCGCGCGGTGTCGCGGCGCTTGGCGCCCGGCCCCCGCAACGTCCAGACACTATCGCCCGCGTCCCGCAAGGAGGAGAGCGTCATGCCATTGGTATCGCCCAAAGAGATGTTCGAGAAAGCCTACGCTGGCGGCTATGCCGTCGGCGCGTTCAACGTCAACAACATGGAGATCGTCCAGGGCATCATCTCCGCAGGCAACCAGGAGCGCTCCCCGCTCATCCTCCAGGTCTCGGCCGGGGCGCGCAAGTACGCGGGCGAGAACTACATCATCAAGCTCATGGAAGCCGCCATGATGGACACCGACCTCCCGGTGGTGCTGCATCTTGACCACGGCCAGAATTTCGACATCTGCAAGAAGGTCATCGACGCCGGGTTCACCTCCGTGATGATCGACGGCTCCCACCTGAGCTTCGAGGAGAACATCGCCCTGACCAAGCAGGTCGTGGAATGCGCCCACGCCCAGGGCGTCTACGTGGAGGCCGAGCTGGGCCGCCTGGCCGGCGTGGAGGACGAGGTCAGCTCCGAGCACAGCGTCTACACCGACCCGGACCAGGCCGTGGAGTTCGTCGAGCGCACCGGCTGCGACTCCCTGGCCATCGCCATCGGCACCAGCCACGGGGCCTACAAGTTCAAGGGCGAGGCCAAGCTGGACTTCGAGCGCTTGGAGAAGATCGGCAAGCTCATGCCCGGCTATCCCCTGGTGCTGCACGGCTCCTCCTCGGTTCCCCAGGAGTTCGTGAAGATGGCCAACGAGCACGGCGGCAAGGTGGGCAGCGCCAAGGGCGTGCCGGAAGAGATGCTGCGCCGCGCCGCCTCCGGCCCGGTGTGCAAGATCAACATCGACACCGACATCCGGCTGGCCATGACCGCCGTGATCCGCAAATACTTCGACGAGAACCCCGAGCACTTCGACCCCAGGCAGTACCTCGGCCCCGCCCGCGACGCCGTGCGCGACATGGTGGCCCACAAGATCAAGAACGTCCTGGGCTGCTCGGGCAAGGCCTAGCCTGGGCCACAACAGGGATACCGACTGCCCCCGAGGGGGCATGAAGCAACATCATACGCAGCCGGGTGCACCCCGGCCCGCAAGGAGGAGACAATGGCGATCAAGATTGGCGTGAACGGATTCGGACGCATCGGGCGGTACCTCACCCGCCTCCTGGCCGACGACAAGGACGTCGAGATCGCGGTCATCAACGCCCGCGCCTCCAACG
>JBKICO010000453.1:0-4915 GCA_046567065.1 Acidobacteriota bacterium | reverse complement strand
TCACCCATTTCCCAGAGGTTCTTCCCGGGCTGCTTGGGGTCGTACTTGTGATGGCAGGTGGTGCACTCCATCTTGGGGCCGTAGCCCTGGTGCTTGTCATGGGTGAAGGTCACCGGCCCGCGCTGCTTGCCGCTAGCGTAGGCCTTGGGGTTGTTGATGACCATCTCGGGGCTCTGCGAGTAGCCCACAGCGCCGAAGGCGATCAGGATGAACGCCGCGAGGATGGCGGCGAGAGTGTGAGAGCGGCGCATTATTATTCATCCTCCTCTTCAGGTTGCATGTGGGGCGGGACTTCCATGAGTTCGCAGATGAGCTGCTTGAAGGAGACGATCTTGATGCCCAGGTCGTATTCCTTGCTCAGGTCGTTGATCTGGTCCGTGCAGTTGTGGCAGGGCACCAGCACATACTTGGCCCCGGTCTTCTTGATCTGCTCGGCCTTGACCTTGCCCGCGACCATGCGGGTTCTCTTGTACTCCGGCCCCATGGGGATGAATCCGCCGCCGCCGCAGCAGCAGTGGCTCCACTCGCGGTGGGGCTCCATGGGGATGAAGTTCTCGCAGAGCATCTCCATGAGTTCGTCGGCCTTCTCGCCCAGGTCGCCGCTGCGCGACAGGTTGCAGGGGTGCTGCAGGGTGATGGCGTCCTTGAACTTGTGCTTCAGCTTGATCTTGCCTTCCTTCATGTACTCGTGGAACAGCGCCACCGCGTGGGTGACCTCCACCGGGGCCTGGCCGTTGGGCTGCTTGGTCCAGTAGGGGCCTTCGTACTTGGCGGCGCGGTAGGCGTGGCCGCACTCGGTGACGCAGATCTTCTGGGCGTTGAGCTTCAGCGCCGCGTCGTACACCGACTGGGCAACCATCCCGGCCACGCCGATGTTGCCGGAGAACATGGAGAGGTTCGTGGCCTCCCAGCCGTGGCTGGGCATGGTCCAGTTGTCGCCGGCCACGTGCATGACGATGGCGGCTTCCTGGATGTCCTGCGGGTAGTATTTGGGCTCGCGCGAGTTCACGATGAACATGATGCGGGCGTCCTGCTTGTCGATGGGGATCTCCAGGTCCTTGATGGTGGCCTGGCCTTCCTCGGCCATCCATTCGCAGGTCTCGACGAACTCTTCGTCGGGAATCTGCATCTGGTTGCCGAACTCGACGTAGCTCTGGTCGATGTTCATCAGGCGCTCGGGGCACACGTTCTGGGTGCGCATGCACTGGCGGGCGATGTTGATCATCAGGCCCATGTCGATGCCGAAGGGGCAGTACTGGGTGCAGCGGCGGCACATGGTGCAGCGGGCCCAGGCGATCTCCTTCATGCCTTCCAGCTCTTCGCGGCTGACCTCGCCCTGGCGCTTGATCAGCTCGCCCAGGGTCTTGCGGACCTTGTACTGGGGCATGAACTCGGGGTTGTTGTCGTTGGCCAGGTAGAAGAAGCAAGATTCGGAGCACAGGCCGCAGGAGGCGCAGGTCTTGAGCCAGGCGCGCAGCCGTGCGGAGTCGTTGCGTTCGAGGACGGCGCGGATATCCGCGGCGTTGACGGGCTTTTGCTCGGACATGGTGGCTTACCTCCTACCAGGTCTTGGTGCCGCGGCGGGCGAATTCGCTGCCGATGAAGGCGCGGCTCATGAAGAAAAGGAACACATGGGCCAGCTTCGTGAACGGAATGCAGATGAGCATCAGGCAGCCCGTCAGCGCGTGCAGCAGGAGCATGGTGTCGGGGTCGAGCAGCATCTTATGGGCGGCCATGTAGCCGGTGACGAAAGGCAGCACGGTGATGACCCAGACCGCGATGTCCTTGGGCTCGGTGACGATGCGAACCTGGGGCACCACGAAGCGGCGGATGAGGATGCCTGCGGCGGCGGCCATGAAGACCAGGGTGAGGGCGTCCACCACGGAGTCGGGAAGGCTCGGCCAGGAGAGGTTCAGGTTGAAGGCCAGCGTGGCGGAGTGACCAAGCGCGAAGATGGGAGCGGCCAGAAGGCAGATGTGGAAGGCGAAGGTGAGCACGGTGAAGCCGGGATGTTCCCGCCAGCTGTGGGAGCCGAAGGGAATCAGCCAGTTGATGACGGAACTGGCCGCAGCGCCGGAGTTGTAGTGGTTGTAGAACACCTTGTCCGTCCGCTTGGACATCCTGTAGAGCGCGGCAACTTGCCAGATGCTGCCCAGGATGAACACAGCGAACGCAATCCATACCAACGGGCCGTTCACAAATGCGTACATGGCATCTCCTTGGTGAAAATGATGGACCTGCGACACCTGCCGGGTCGATACCCCCGGCCCCCAACTTTTCCGACCCCCCCGGGCCGGTGTCAGTCCTTCCGAATCTACGTCCCGGGCCAGTGGCGCGGGCGCCGGTTGCGCTCTTGCACCTGAAGAGGACCAGTTTGCGGCCGCTGCCTTAACGCCGCAATATGAATCGGGTTCACTCCAGTCAGCGCATACCTTTTACCAAGCATGTAGCCCCTACCTCCATGCAGGAACACTGTCAAGCCGATGCTTCCCTACCAACATAGAGGGGTAGGATTAGCGCTTATACATCAATTCATACCTTCATGGTCATGTATTGCGCGCCGGTTACCAAACCATGATGGTTTTTTGTGAATGAAATAACATGATTTTTTGCACCCGGTTCCTATCTTGGTACAGAGCCGGGGGCCTGCCATCGGTTGCACTCATGGAACGCCGGGTGGAGAAGAGGCTGGGCAGGGGCGAATCGGGCGTGATTTTTTGTTCCGGAAGAATCGCAGCCGGGGGTGGCAGGCAGGCAAAAAGGCCGCGCGGCACGGCCCTAGTGGGCCGGCCGCGCGGCCGGGAATGGTCTGGGGCTTTGCCTGGCGCTCAGCTCAGGCGGTGGCTGCCGCAGGCGGGGAGGCCCTCGTCGGACGCGCTGGAGGCCAGCAGTTCATCGAGGGTCATGGAGTCCAGGCGTTCCAGCAGGGCCTTGCTGACCTCTTGCCAGAGCTTGCTTGTGGGGCAGGTTTTCAGGCGGGGGCAGCTTGTGCGCTCGGTCCAGCAGGTGACGAGGTTGAGGTCGCCCTCAAGGGCGCGCACGATCTCGCCCATGGAGATTTCAGCGGCGGATTTGGCCAGCAGGTGCCCGCCCTTGGAGCCGCGCATGCTGCGGATCAGCCCGGCCTTCTTGAGCATTCTCGAAAGCTTCTCAAGGTATTTCACCGAGATGCCCTGGCGCTGGGCGATCTCGCTGACGCGCACGGGCCCTCCGGCGCCGTGCTGGGCCAGGTCGAGCAGCATCCTGGTTCCGTAGCGGCTACGCGTGGTCAGTTTCATCGGACTCAATCCTCATTGCGGGTGGGGCCGCCAGAAAGCGGCCGTTTTGCGACGGCAGTCCAGCCTAGCGCGTCAGCGCGGGGATGACAAGCGAGCAGCGGCTCCGAGCCCTGTTCTGGATGACATTTAGGGCGTTCCCGGCCGCCGCTTCCCCCTTTCGGCACCACATTGCCGTCCTGAACGCGAAGCCGGAAGGGATTCGAAAGGGAGGAACTCCCTTTTGCCGCCGGAGGCATCCCCTTGCCTGCCGATTTGCTCCGGGCTGAAGCCTCCGGCGGCCAAAGGGGCTTCGCCCCTCTGGACTCCCTTTCCACTTCGCTTAGGTCTCAGCGCCAGCTCACGGGGCAGCGCACCACCTTGCCCGCCTTGTTGCGGTAGAGCAGGAAGCCGTTGTCGCGCCCGAAGGTGTAGAGGTCGCGCGTGATGGCCACGTCGGCCTTGCAGTAGCGCGCGATCTCCTCCACCTTGCCCTGCTTCCACCACTGGAGCGCCTGCAGCCCGTCGGCGGTCTTGGCCGCGCCCAGGGTGGCCTGAGCCAGCGTGTCCAGGGAGATGCGCACGCTCAGACGCCGGGTGATGTGCTCCAGCATGTCCAGGGTGGGCAGGGCGGAGAAATCCATGTCCGTGTAGCCGCGCAGCACCTCGTAGTCGAAGCGGCGCGAGTTGAAGCCCACCACCAGGTCGGCCTGGCGCAGGGCCGCCAACAATTCGTCCATCCTGTCTTCCCGGAACTCCAGAAAGTCGTCCAGCAGGGAGTCGTAGACCACGCCCACGCTCACGCGCATCTTGCGGGCGTTGTGCCAGCCGCCCACCTCCTGGGCGGAGAGCTGGGTCTCCAGGTCGAAGACCACGAAGCGCTCCGGCCGGGGGGCCTCGCCCTCCACGGCCTGCGCCGCTTCCTCGGCGGGGGCCTCGCTCACGCTCACGGTTTCCACGGCGAAGGCCTCCTGTGTTTCGGGTACGCCCCGGATGATGGCCTCGGCCACGAACTGGGCCGCCACCTTGTCGATGGGCCGGTTGCCCGAGCCGCACTTGGGCGAGTGCACGCAGGAGGGGCAGCCGTTCTCGCAGCCGCAGGAGGCGATCACGGAGAGCGTGCGCTCGATCAGCTCCCCGGCGCGCTGGAAGGCCTGGCGCGTGAGCCCGACGCCCCCGGGCACGCCGTCGTAGATGAACACGGCCGCGCGCCCCAATTGGGCGTGCAGGGGCGTGGAGATGCCGCCGATGTCGTTGCGGTCGGCCATGGCCAGGAGCGGCAGGATGCCGATGGCCGCGTGCTCCAGGGCGTGGATGCCGCCCATGAAGTGGAACAGCCTGCGCTCGGTTTCGTCCTGCACGGGGCGGGGGATCTCCAGCCAGAGCCCTTCCGTCTCGAAGGTCATGGGCGGCAGGTCCAGGGGCACGATGTTGAGCATCTGCCCGCCGCGCGCCTTGCGCCGCTCGAAGCCGGTGATCTGCTCCGTGACCTTGAGCCGCCCGAAGCCCACCCGCGCCCCGAAGACCACGGCCTGGTCCGTCACCTCCAGAATCTCGGTGCTCTTCTGCCCCCGGGTGCGGGTGTAATAGTCCACCTGCCTGGGATCCACGCGGGCCAGCCTGTCGCCCAGGGAGAGCGTCTCCACCACGTAGCTCACGCC
>JBKICO010000452.1:0-3880 GCA_046567065.1 Acidobacteriota bacterium | reverse complement strand
AACCCCAAATTCAGGGCCGATCAACTCCTGGTGGACCAGGGCCTGGCCGAAAGCCGCGAGCGTGCCAAGCGCCTGGTCATGGCCGGGCAGGTCTATCTGACCGTAAGCGGCAGGCGCGAGCTGCTGGATAAGCCCGGGCGCATGCTGCCCGAGGGCGCGGAGCTCTCCCTGGCGGAGCAGGAGCGCTACGTGAGCCGTGGGGCCTACAAGCTGCTCACCGCGCTTGAGCATTTCGGGCTGGACGTGAGCGGGACCGTGGCCCTGGACGTGGGGGCCTCCACCGGGGGCTTCACCGACTGCCTGCTGCAGCACGGCGCGGTGAGGGTCTACGCCGTGGACGTGGGCACCTGCCAACTTCACGAGAAGCTGCGCGCCGACCCGCGCGTGGTGAGCATGGAGGGCGTGAACTTCCGCACCGCCGCGCCGGATTTGATCCCGGAGCAGGTGGATATCGCGGTGATCGACGTGTCCTTCATCTCGCTGACCAAGGTGCTGCCGGCGGTGGCGGGGTTCGTGAAGCCCGGCGGGCGCGTGGTGGCCCTGGTGAAGCCCCAGTTCGAGGTGGGGCCGGGCCAGACCGTGAAGGGCGTGGTGCGCGACGAGAACCTGCGCCTGCTGGCCGTGCAGATGGTGGAAAACGCCGCGAAGGATCTGGACTTGCACGTGCTGGGCGTGGTGCCCGCCGCGATCAAGGGGCCCAAAGGCAATCAGGAGTACTTGCTGGCCTGTGTGAAATGAGAGACCGCTGTGCCGGGTTTCCAACCAAAAGAGAAAGCCACATGCAACCCAGCCTCGTCATCCCCGACCGATTCCTGCTCAACGCACCCAAGGTGCTGGCCATGGGGCCACCTGCCATCACCGGCAGGATGCTCCTGTATCATCTCGCCGCGCGCACGGGCATCCCCCTGGAGCAAATGGACCTGCTCGACTACGGTTGCGGTTCGCGTTTCGCGGACGCCATCGTGAACCTTGATATTCCCATCAAGAGCTATACGGGCGTGGACGTCAAGGCGGACATGGTGGAGTTCCTGGACGCCAACGTCCGGGATGAGCGCCTGTCTTTCCACTATATGGACGCCTTCAGCTACGTCTACAACAAGGCCGCGCCTCCGCTGGACATCGATTCCACACTGCCTGAAGCCCTGTCCGGCAGGAGGTTCGGCGTCATCTCCATGTTCTCCGTCTTGACGCATCAGACGCCGGAGAACGCATTGTACATTCTGACCATGCTGCGCAGGTATGTAGCGGATGCGGGGATGTTGTTCTTCACGGCGAACATAGAGGGCAGCATCGAATTCTACGCGGAAAAAAACCGCAACGTCCCCACGGGAGCCTCCATGTATTCCTTGGAACTGCTGGCCAAGCTGCTCAGGATGGCGGGCTGGCGCGTCAGTTCCCTGCTGCCCAGGTTCTATTCGGGCCTGCCAATGATGGAATCCCTGCTCTGCCTGCCCATGGAAACCGGAGCATCTGCGCAATGAAAAAGGGCGGCTTTTCTGCCGCCCTTTTTTCGTTCGCCTGGCCTACTTCACCTTGTACTTCTTCGAGTGGGCGTCGTTGCCCTTCCAGGGGGCGTCGGGGTCGCCCTGGATCATGTAGCCCTTCCCCAGTTGTCCGGGCGGAACGGCGCCCGGCAGCCCGCCCTTGATCCACGCTCCGCCCTGGAAGCTGAAGTACAGCCCGGTGGCCGGGTCCTGGTAGAGGTTGTAGCGCGGATAGTAGCGGTACTGCTGCTTGGCGCGGTAGCCGTGCGCCGGGGCCCAGGGCGGGGGGCCGCCGCCCGGCTTCTTGGCCTGGCCCGGGGGCAGGGGCTCCATGAGCACGCTGCCCGGGGGGGCTCCGGGGTAATCCTTGTCCTTTTTCTTGGCCATCCCGGCCTCGGGGGCCGCCATCAGGGCGGCGAGAACGATCGCGGGAACAATGCGTTTCATGGCTGCTTCTCCTTGTGTTCCATGCCCTACTGGCAGACCACGCACTCCGGCTTGTTCACCACCGTCTTGCCCACCGGAGCCAGGGAGATGAGCGCCAGCTTGAGGTGCTGGATGCCGAAGGGGATGCCGATGATGGAGAGGAAGTTGACCAGCGCGGCGCTCAGATGCCCGACCGCCAGCCACCAGCCCGCGAACACGAACCAGAGCACGTTGCCCAGCAAGCCCAGGGGGCCGGTGCCCGCGTCGTGGTAGCCCTGCACGTACTGGCGGTCCACGATCATCTTGCCGAAGGGCCAGAAGGCCAGCCCGGCGATGACGAAGCAGGAGCGCGCCCAGGGGATGCCGATGACGGTGACGACCATGATAAGCCCGGCCAGGCACCAGCCCAGCCCCATCCAGATGCCACCGAACAGGAGCCACAGGATGTTCATGAAGAAGTTGACCGGAGCCATGCGTATACCTCGTGATTAATTTGCGCGCGGCCTTGGCCCGCGCCGTTGGTTCGATGCCGCCAGGCGGCCCGCCGGGCCGTGCTTCCCCTGTCGCGCCCGCGTAATCCGATCACAGTGACTCAAGGCGCAACAGGCCATGACCACTTAGCTGATAGTGAAGAACATAGCCATGCTTTCACAGCCGCGACACTAGGCGGAACCGGCCTCTGGCGCCGGGCCGAGCTTGTCCATGAGCACCGCCAGGGAGCGCAGGTGCGTGCGTTCCTCCCGGGCCAGGTCCAGCAGAGCGGCTCGAGCCTCGTCGTTCGCGGCCAGGGCGGCCTGGCGCATGTAGAGGTCCATGGCTTGGGCCTCGACACCCATGGCCATCTCAAGCGCGGGCAGAGCCCCGGTGAGGGCCTTGGCGTCCGCGAGAATTTCCTCGCCGCTGCGCCCGCCCTCCAGGGCCCTGGCGGCCGCGCGGCCTGCCAGGTCCTCCACGCCCGCGCTCTCGGGGTGAAGCCGCTTGTAGAGGTGGTAGACCATGAGCTTGTGCTTGTCCTCGAACCCGGCCAGCCGGGAGAATGTTTCGGCCAGCTCCGGGGTGGCGGCGGTGGAGGCCAGGCACTCGTAGAATTCGCCCAGGCCCGCTTCCATGGCGTAGGCCAGGGCCAGGATTTCTTCCGGGGTCTCGTCACCCCGGTAATACTGCAACCCGCTTTGCGGCGTGCCCACGGCGGTGGCCCCGGTCCAGGCCATGACGCCGCCCAGCATGTTCATCACGCCGGGGTGGCCGTGCCCGGCCAGCAGGGATGCCGCCGCCGCGCTGCGCCGCCCGGAGTGGCAGTAGACGATCAGGGGCTTGTCCGTGGGGAGGGCGCCCATGCGCTCCTCAAGCTCGCCGAGCGGCAGGATCGTGGCCCCGGGCAGGTGGAACTGCTCGTATTCCCACGGCTGGCGCACATCCAGGACGGTCACGCCCCCCGGCGGGGTGTTGGCCAGGATGGAGCGAACGGTTTCAGGGTCCACGTCTCTGGGCGGGGTGGCGCTCTCCGTCATCGAATCACCTCCGAACATATGGCGCAGGACAAACTTGAAGTAGTCCAGCAGGGCGTTGAGTTTCCGCACGTTTTCCTCTAGGCAGGGGGCCGCAAGCATTTCAAGCGAGGCACAGCATGTTCCAGCAAGCGCGCCGCCCCTGGTGGCCGGATGTCGTTGTTCTCACAGTCATATCAATCATGGCCGCCTGGGTTGTCAATGTGGCCAGGCCGCAACCCCTGCCCTGGTGGGGGGATTACAAGGCCGTCAAGGTGCAGGAGGCCGCCCGAAAGGGGCTCGAAGTCCTCACACCCGCCCAGGCCATGGAGGCGCTCAAGGCCGGGGCCTGGGTGTTCGTGGACGCCCGCGAGCCCGACGAGTTTGCCGCCGGGCACATCCCCGGCGCGGTGAACATCTCCGCCGAGGCGTTGCTCACCGGCCTGGACGCCGCGGCCCAGGCCTTCCCCAAAGATAAGCCCC
>JBKICO010000451.1:0-2539 GCA_046567065.1 Acidobacteriota bacterium | reverse complement strand
TCATGCCTGGGGCGCGCAGCCGATGGATTGTGGTGACGAAGTTCAGCCCCGTGAGGATGGAGGAGAAACCCAGTATCGTCACGGCTGTCACGGCCAGGGAGACGTTGGTGGTGGTGCGCTCGCTGAAGGGCACGTAGAAGGTCCAGCCCGTGTCGGGCGCGCCCGAACCCGTGAAGATGGAGACCACGGCCAGCACCGCCCCGAGCAGGTAGAGCCACCAGGAGAACAGGTTGAGCCTGGGGAAGGAGACGTCCTCCGCGCCGATCTGCAGGGGGAGCAGGATGTTCCCCAGGGAGGCCGGAATGCTCGGGATGACCACCAGGAAGATCATGATCACGCCGTGGAGCGTGAACATGGCGTTGTAGGTCTGCGGCCCGACCAGCGTGTTGCCGGGCGTCATCAGCTTGAGGCGCAGGATCATGCCCAGGGCCGTGCCGCAGATAAACATGAGACCGATGCAGCACAGGTAGAGCAGGCCGATGCGCTTGTGGTCCGTGCTCCCGATCCAGGAAAGGAGCCCTCCCCTGCCCGGGGCAGAGGCGAGGAAGCCGAGGCCGCCGACGTTGCCGTGATCCATGAACCCCCCGAAAACGAAAAACGCCCCGCGGACGCGCCCCCAGGGCGGCGCGGAGGGCGTAAGCTACCGCTATTTCCTCTTCCTGCCGCCGAAATACAGGAAAACCCCGAACAGCGCCATGGCCGCAAGGATGCCCGCCCCTGCGACCTTCATCAGGTCGAACACGTACTGCCTGCCCTGCGGGTCATAGGTGTAGCACATGGCGATGGCGCGCCGCACTGAAAGCCCCACTGTTTCGCGGGCGGCCTCGGTGGCGGCCATGGTGATGTCGAACGGCAGGGGCGTCACCCCGTAGAGGTAGCGCACCACCTTGCCGGAAGGCGACAGCGCCACCAGCACCACAGGGTGCTTGAAGGCCTTGCCGTCGCGCTGGAACCCGAAGCCCACGGCGTCCGTGAGCTTGCGGATGTTGGCCTCGTCCCCGGTGAGAAAGGTCCAGTACCGGGCAGGAAAGCGTTCCCCCATGGCGGTGACGAAGTCGTTCTTGCGCCTGGCCGCGACCTGGGGCGTATCGTGCTCGTCGAAGCTGACCGAGAGCACCTGGTAGTCCTTGCCGGGCTCCAGGGAGACCAGCGGAAGCACCTGGGCCAGGCTGCCCAGCAGGAGGTTGCAGTCGTTGGGGCAGGAATAATAGACCGGCACCAGAATGGTGGGGACCTTCACCAGCTCCTTGACGTTCACCTCGCGGCCGGTTTCGTCGCGCATGACGATGTCGGCCGGGATGGCCTGGCCCAACTTCTCCTGGACGCCCACAGCCGCAGGCGCGGGCTCCCCGGCGGGATGCCCGTGCCCGGGTTGCTCCTCCTGATGGGCCAGACAACGCCCGGCCGGAAGAAGCAGTAACAGCAGCACGAGCATCGCCGCCAGGGAACGCGGTCCCACCCGGCCGGCGGGCCCTTTGGGATCGGGAGTCGCCATGCCTGCGGGCCTCGGGCCTACAAGGTGGATATGTACTTGGCCAAGGTCTGGATATCCTCGGGGGACAGGTTCTTGGCGATGCTCTCCATGATCGCCTTCTTGTCGCCGCCGTAGGTCTTCTCCTTGTAGCCGTTGAGGGCCTTGGTGACATCGGCCTCGGCCTTGCTCTTGAGCTTGCTGCCGTCAGGGCCGTGGCAACCCGCGCATTTGCGGTAGAGTTCCTGCCCGTCCGCCGTGAAGCCTGACACCGCGAAGCCGAACGCCAGCATGAGGCACATGCTCGAAACCAGCAGAAGATGTTTCATATGATTGCCCTCCTTCGGGATTGTGAACCCGCCGTTTATTAACAGCATTCCCTCAAGGCTGACAACATGGAAAAAATCACGTGGAATCGTTCGTGATCCTGACGGCCGGAATCTGATAGCCACGGCCTGACATACCGCCGCGCTATGCCAAACATAGCATATGCGCGCATGATCATGGCGCCCGGGTCTGCATGCGGCCTCGCTCAGCTGGCCAGCACAGCAGAATTGATACGTGTTCGCACTTGCATTCTTTCAACGGGAGGGAGTATGAAAACAAAATAGGTCTGGTACCCCCGGGCCTGACATTCACGCAGGACGTCATCCGCCATGCAACAGAGGAAACGTCCTCGGTGGCGGACGGCATGCGTTCAACCCTCAATCTCGAGGTGCCGATGGCGCTCCGAAAGCAACACCTTCGCATGTTCGGCGCGGCCCTGGCCGCAGCCGTAATCATGCTGAGCCAACCATCCACTGCCGCTCAGAACAAGACCGAGCCGCAGGCTAAAACACCACCCGCCACCCAGAAAGCCCCACGCGCGCCCGTGCTCGTCGTGAGCCCCCCCGCGCCCGGCCTGGGACTGCCAACCGGGGTTCCGCCGTTCGATCCCGACGGTTCACCCTACGTGCTGAGCGCCTGGAGCGAGTCCTCCCTGCGCCAGGTGAGCGACTGCGACGCCCTGTTCAGCCTCTTCGCGCCCTTCGCTACCCTTCGCGCGGAGTTGGTCAAGCGGGGCGAGAA
>JBKICO010000450.1:0-8927 GCA_046567065.1 Acidobacteriota bacterium | reverse complement strand
GGCCGAACAGGGCCGCGACCTGGACCGCGCCCTGGACCTTATAACCAAGGCCCTGGTGGTCAGCCCCGACAACCCCTACTACATCGACACCCTGGCCTGGGTGCACTTCAAGCGCGGCGACAACAAGCAGGCCTGGGCCGAAATCCAGCGCGCCGTCACCAAGACCGCCGAAGACCCGGCCATCTACGAACACTACGGCGACATCGCCGCCGCCGTCGGCAACCGCAAGCAGGCCCAGGCCGGCTACAGGAAGGCCCTGGAGATGAAGGCCTCCAATTCCGACGAGATCAAGCGCAAGCTGGACGGCCTGAAATGATCCGCCCTGCCCTCAAGCCCTGGCGCGCCCTGCTCCTGGCGGCGTTGTGCCTGGCCGCGCTGGGCGGCTGCGCCCCCAAGCCCACGGCCATCGGGCCGGGCGAAGGCCCGCAGCCCCAGGCTCTTTGGGCCCAGCTCATGGCCGGGGACTCCCAGGCCAAGTCGTTCACCCTGTCGGCCAGCCTCTCGCTGCAGTCGCCCAAGAAGTCGGCCCGCCTGCTGGCGCGTTTCTGGGGCAACCTGGACAGGCCCCTGCGGCTGGACCTCTCCACCGGCATGGGGCAGGTGTTCTCCATGTGGCGGGAGGACTCTCTGGGCTGGCTGGCGGTGTACCCCGGGGCCAATCAGGCCTTCACCCACACGAGCACCAAGGCGGCCCTCTCCCGCCTGGGAATGCCCTTCCCCTTCGGCATGAAAGAGCTGGCCGCCGTGAGCGTGGGCAGCTTCGGGCTGATCCTGCCGGCCAATTATTCGAGCGTGAAAAAAATCTCCAACGGTTTCATTTACTCCTTCCCGGCCTCCTCGCCGGTGGCCGCCCTCACCCTTGACTTCGAGGGAAAACCCATTCATCTCACCGGCCGGGGCGTGGAACCCTGGAACGTCGATCTCGCTGATTACGCGCCCCCGCAGGCCGGGCGGCCCCCCATGGCCCAGCTCATCACGCTGACCACCCCCGGGGGCGTGCAGGCCGTTCTACGCGTCAAGAAGCTGGAACTGGGCACAGAGCCCATGCCCTTGCAATCCCTGGAACTCGTCCCACCGCCCCAGGCGCGCCACATCCCCCTGGACCGCGAGGGCGACTTCCAGGCGCCGGACATCCCCTAGGATTCTCCGGCCCTGGTCCGCACATCCCGCCAGACGGCCGAGGCCCGCTCCACGGCGCGGCATGTGCGCACCGGCCACCCGGCGGCCCCGCCCCGGGCATCGGACACAGCGCGCCCCTGGCGCAAACCACTCACGGATACCAGCCATGAGCACACCCGTCATCTTCGGCTCGGACCACGCGGGCTTCGCCCTCAAGGAACAACTCAAGGCTTTCGCCGCCAAGCTGGGCGTGGAGGTCGTTGACGTTGGCTGCGACAGCCTCCAGAGCTGCGACTACCCCCTGTTTGCCGAAAAGCTCTGCGAACGCGTCCTGGCGGACAAGTGCCTGGGCGTGCTGATCTGCGGCACGGGGCTTGGCATGTCCATGGCGGCCAACCGACGCGCGGGCATCCGCGCCGCGCTGTGCGCCAACGAGTACATGGCCCGCATGACGCGCCTGCACAACAACGCCAACGTGCTCTGCCTTGGCGAACGCTGGATGGGCGCGGGCCTGGCCGAATCCGTTCTGGAAACCTTCATCAAGACCGAGTTCGAGGGCGGACGCCACCAGCGACGCATCGACCTCTTCGATTCTCTCTAATCACAACAAGGAACCGCATATGTCCGCGCTTGCCGAGAAGGACCGGCTGACGGTCAACGTGATCAAGGGCCTCGTCATGGACGCCGTGCGCAAGGCCAACTCCGGCCACCCGGGCGGGGCCATGTCCTCCGCCGATTTCGCCTACGTGCTGTTCAAGGATTTCCTGAAGTACTCCCCCGACGACCCCAAGTGGTTCAACCGCGACCGCTTCGTGCTCTCCGCCGGACACGAGTCCACCCTGCTCTACAGCCTGCTGACCCTGGCGGGCGTGCTCACCGTGGACGACCTCAAGCACTTCCGCCAGTTCGGCTCCCGCACGCCCGGCCACCCCGAGCAGCACATGACCCCCGGCGTTGAGGCCACCACCGGCCCCCTGGGCCAGGGCCTGGCCATGGCCGTGGGCATGGCCACCGCCGAAGCCATGCTGCGCGCGCGCATGGGCGAGGACATCTGCAGCCACCACACCTACGTGCTGGCTTCCGACGGCGACCTGCAGGAGCCCGTGTGCCTGGGCGCGGCCTCCCTGGCCGGGCTGTGGAACCTGAACAAGCTCATTGTGTTCTACGACTCCAACAAGGTCCAACTGGCCGGCCCCACCAGCCGCAGCGACTGCACCGACTACCGCAAGGTGTTCGAGGGCTTCTGCTGGAACGTGATCGACGTGGACGGGCACGACCGCGAGGCCATCGCCAAGGCCATCGCCAACGCGCAGCTGGAGTCCGGCCGCCCCACGCTCATCATCGGGCACACCACCATGGCCAAGGGCACCGCCACCCGCGAGGGCGACTTCGAGACCCACGGCGCGCCCCTGCCCGCCGAGGAGATCGCGGCCACCAAGCGCAAGCTGGGCCTGCCCGACGACAAGGACTTCTACCTGCCCCAAGAGGCCGTGGAGCACTTCCGCACCCGCTTCCCCGCCCTGCGCGCCGCCTCCGCCGAGTGGAACAAGACCTTCGAGAAGAAGTTCGACGCCGACAAAGCCTTCCAGGATTTCTGGCGCCTCACCAAACGCGCCCCCGGCAACCGCAGTTTCGCGTGGCCCGCTTTCGAGCCGGGCAGCAAGGTGGCCACCCGCTCGGCCTGGGGCAAGTGCCTGAACGCCCTGATCGAGCAGTTGCCCATCCTGGTGGGCGGCTCCGCCGACCTGGACCCCTCCAACCAGACCATGAAGTTCCGCGAGACCACGGGCGACTTCAACACCGCCACCCCCATGGGCCGCAACCTGCCCTTCGGCGTGCGCGAGTTCCCCATGGGCGCCATCTGCAACGGCATCGCCCTGCACGGCGGGCTGGTGCCCTTCGGCGCGACCTTCCTCATGTTCTCCGACTATGAACGCAACGCGCTGCGCATGTCCGCGCTGCAGCAGTTGCCGGTGCTGCACGTCTTCACCCACGACTCCTTCTGGGTCGGCGAGGACGGCCCCACCCACCAGCCCATCGAGCACGCCAGCTCGCTCAGGCTGATCCCCAACATGCTCGTGCTGCGCCCCGCGGAGGCCAACGAGACCACGCTCTGCCTGGAGACCGCCCTGACCCAGACCGCCCGCCCCAGCAGCCTGCTGCTCACCCGCCAGAACCTGCCCGTGTTCGACCCGGCGCAGCTCCCGGCCGTGACGGACGGAGCCAAGAAGGGCGGCTACGTGCTGCTGGACGCCCCCGGCGGCGAGCCCGACCTCATCATCCTGGCCTCCGGCTCCGAGGTGCACCTGGCCCTGGCCGCCGCCAAGGAGATCACCGAACGCAAGGTGCGCGTGGTGAGCATGCCCTCCATGGAGCTCTTCGACGAGCAGCCCGAGGAGTACAGGCAGGCCGTTCTGCCCAAGGCCTGCACCGCGCGCGTGGCCATCGAGGCCGGGCGGCCCGAGCTGTGGTACAAGTACGTGGGCCTGGACAGCCTGGTGATCGGCCTGAATCACTTCGGCCACTCGGCCCCGGCCGAGCGCCTGGCCCAGGAATACGGCTTCACCGCCGAAAGCTGCATCGCCCGCATCCGCGAGAAGCTGGCCCAGGGCTAGCCAACGCCCCAGACGACGCCCAAGCCGGGGAAGCATGCGCTTCCCCGGCTTTTTTTGAGGAGTCATCCAAAATTTTCGGGCTATTGCATTCGTGACGAAAAAATAATCCGGGAATTAGTATTGACTTAATCACAAGAGAAGGCTAACTTAAGTCGAATTAAGGCATCGGTCTTCATTGAGGTTAGGCTTAGCATGTGCTTCGCTCCTGGTCTGATGAGAATGAATGCCAACTTTTAATTGGAGCGTATCGCACATGTCCAAGAAACTGTATGTCGGCAACCTGCCCTTTTCCACCACTGAAGATTCCGTTCGCGCCCACTTCGCCCCCTACGGCGAGGTTCTCTCGGTTGCCCTGATCACCGACCGCGAAACCGGCCGCCTGCGCGGCTTCGGCTTCGTCGAGATGAATGACGAAGGCGCTGTGGCTGCCATCGAGGCCCTGGACGGCCAGAGCTTCGGCGGCCGCACCCTGAAGATCAACGAGGCTCAGGAGCGCGCTCCCCGTCCTTCCTACGGCGACCGTTCCAACCGCCGCCCCTGGTAATTCCAGGTCAGCACATCGATCACGGCCCCGCGCTCCCAGGAGTGCGGGGTTTTTTCTTGCCCGCCGCCAAGGGGCTGGCCGCCCCGCATTTTCCAAGTGAGGGCATACGCGCCACCCCTATTGCGCCCGGCCGCCCTTTACTGCCCAGGGATTTTTAACTACCCTCCCGCCACCTCACATCCCGGAGCACACCATGGAAGCCCCCGACCGCAACCTCGCACTCGAACTCGTCCGCGTCACAGAAGCCGCCGCCCTGGCCAGCGCCCGCTGGCTCGGCAAGGGGGACAAGAACTCCGGCGACCAGGCCGCCGTGGACGCCATGCGCCTGAGCTTCAACTCCATACAGATCCAGGGCCTCATCGTCATCGGCGAAGGCGAGAAGGACGAGGCCCCCATGCTCTTCAACGGCGAGGCCGTGGGCTCCGGCTCCGGCCCGGCCGTGGACGTCGCCGTGGACCCCGTGGAGGGCACCCGCCTGTTGGCCTACGGCCGCCCCAACGCCATCTCCGTGGTGGGCCTGGCCCCCAAGGGCTCCATGTTCGACCCGGGGCCGAGCTACTACATGCAGAAGCTCGTTGTGCCCCACGGCGCGCGCGACTCGGTGGACCTGGACGCCCCCGTGGCCGACAACCTCAAGGGCGTGGCCAAGTCCCTGGGCAAGGACGTGGACGACCTGGTTGTCTTCGTGCTGGACAAACCCCGCCACCAGCAGCTCATCGCTGACATCCGCGCCGCCGGGGCGCGCATCCAGCTCCACACCGACGGCGACGTGGCCGGTTCGCTCATGGCCATCGACCCCAAGGACATGGTGGACGTGATGATGGGCACCGGCGGCACCCCGGAAGGCGTGCTCTCGGCCTGCGCCATCCGCGCCCTGGGCGGCAGGATGCTGGCCCGGCTGGACCCGCAGTCCGGCGAGGAGCGCAAGGCCCTGCTCGACGCCGGGTACGACCTGAAGCGCGTGCTCACCACCGAGGAGCTCGTCGCCAGCGAGGACACCTTCTTCGCCGCCACCGGCATCTCCGGCGGCACCTGGCTGGAGGGCGTCAGCTTCACCGGGCGCGGCGCGGTGACCCACTCCCTGGTGCTGCGCGGCAAGACGGGCACCATGCGGCGCATCGAATCGCACCACACCTGGGACAAGCTGATGAAGTTCAGCGCCGTGAAATACGATTGATCCACGATCTGTGATACAAAGCGAATGCGCCCGCCAGTCCTGGACTGGCGGGCGGTTACGTTTCGAGCCGGGCGCATCTCGGGCGCATCCAGGGCGCGCTCCGCGATGCGGCGGCAAGCCGTGCGGCGCTAGAAAGTGATCACCTGGAACCCCTTGAGGATGTAGTCCGCCATGCTCGCGTGCCCATGCATGCCGTCGATCAAGGGCAGACTTTCCTTCATGACGGATTCCAGCGAACCCGTGGTCAGGGCGCAGGCGCGGCACACCCCGGCGATCAGGCCGAGGGCCTTGGTCTTCTCGAACAGCGCGTGCATGGGGTGTTCCTGGCGGGAGAGTTCGGCAACGACCCCGGGCGAATTTCCCTCAAGTATCACTTCAACTTCACAGCCCTTCTCACGCATGTCGATCGCGTTGAGCATCACTTGGGCAAAACAGGACATCTCAGCCTGGAGAGCGAACAACGCGACCTTGTTCATGCTGTCATCCTCGCTTCTCGGCGCTGAGGCGCGCCTGGCTTGCGAAGGCCCGCATACAGCGCGGGCCCGCCAAATGCACCCTAGGCGTACTCCTGAAGGAGCCCTCCGAGCTTGGCCAGGTCCGGACGGGAGGTGGCCAGGGGCCGCCGCACCGCCGGGTTGAGGCGGGACTCGAACGGAGCCCGATCCCCCTTGTAGATCACGCCGATGGGAATCCTGTCTCCGAACTCCTGGGCCTTGTGCATGGCCGCCCCCCAGTCCGTGGGGTCGTAACCGGGCTCGAGCTTGTAGCAGCGCTCGCGGTACCAGGCGTAGGTGTTGACCTTGTTGAACGAGACGCAGGGCTGGAGGATGTCCACCAGGGCGAAGCCCGGGTGCCGGGCCGCCTGGACGATGATCTCCGCCAAATGGTCGATGTCGCCCGCGAAAGCCCGCGCCACGAAGGGCGCGTTCATGGTCACGGCCACGGCCACGGGGTTGAAGGGCATGGAGGGCGCGCCTTCGGGCTGGAATTTGGTCTTGTGGCCCTGGGCCGTGGTGGGGCTGGCCTGGCCTTTGGTGAGCCCGTATATCTGGTTGTCGTGCACCAGGTAAGTCAAGGTCACGTTGCGCCTGAGCGCGGCCAGGAAGTGGTTTCCGCCCTCGCCGTAGCTGCAGCCGTCGCCGCTTTCGGCGAACACGGTCAGCTCCGTGTTGGCCAGCGCCGCGCCCTGGGCCGGAGGCAGGCTGCGGCCATGCAGGCCGTTGAAGGCGTTGCAGCGCAGGTAGTGCGGGGCCTTGGCGGCCTGGCCGATGCCCGAGGCGAAGAGCACCTTGTGCGGCGGCAGGTCCAGCGTGGAAAGAGCCTTCTTCACGGCCTTGAGGATGGCGTGGTTGCCGCAGCCCGGGCACCAGGCGGTCTCAAATTCGCCGTACTGTTCCAGAGGTATCATAGCAACTCCTACAGCCTGTCCAGGATGTACCTGGCCGAGAGGGGCAGGCCGTCGTAGCGGGTGACGGATTCCTTGATATGATAGCCGGACTCCTGGCGGATCAGCCGCGCCAACTGGCAGGACTGGTTGCCCTCCACCATCACCACGCGTCCGGCCCGCTCCAGGATGGGCAGGAACTGCTCCGGAATCAGGGGGTAGACCTGCCCGAAGTGCAGCACCGCCGCGCTCGTGCCCTTGGCGCGCAAATCCTGCGCGGCTTCGAGGGCGGCGCCCACGGCCGACCCCCAGCACACCAGCAGGGTTGCGGGGGCCTCGTCGCCGGTGAACGTGGGGGGAACCACGTCCGCAGTGAGCCCAGCGAGTTTGCGCATACGCTTGTCCACCATCTGGATGCGCACGGTGAGATCCTCGGTGATATGGCCGTCCTCGGTGTGCTCGTCGCTGTCGAGCACCACCAGGTGCTCGCCGAAGCCGGGCACCAGCCTGGGGGAGACGCCGCTCGGCGTGATCGCGTAGCGCTTGTAATTGGCGGGGTCCTCGCTGGTCAGGCCGGGCTGGTTCACGGGCGGCAGGGCCGCCAGGTCGAACGGTACCACGGCGCGGTAGGAGTCCGCCAAAAACTGGTCAGTGAGCACGAACACCGGGCTCTGCCACTTCTCGGCCTGGTCCATGGCCCGGTAGGTCAGCTCGAAGCACTGCTCGGGCGTGCCGGGGGCGAAGACCGCACGGGGGAAGTCGCCGTGCCCGGCGTAGAGCACCATGTTCAGGTCGCCCTGTTCGGTGCGCGTGGGCAGGCCCGTGGCCGGGCCGGGGCGCTGGGCCAGCACCACGACGACCGGGGTTTCGGTCATGCCCGCGAGGCTCACGCCCTCCACCATCAGGGCGAAGCCGCCGCCCGAGGTGGGCACCACCACGCGCGCCCCGGCGTAAGATGCCCCCAGGGCCATGTTGATGGCCGCTATCTCGTCCTCGGCCTGCTCGATGAGTATGCCCATCTTCGTCCCCTGGGAGACGAACGTCGCGGCCACCGAGGTGGACGGGGTCATGGGGTAGTAGGAGCAGAAATTCGCTCCCGCCGCCAGCGCGCCGAAGGCGATGGCCTCGTTGCCGTTCATGAACAGGCGTTTCTCGGTGCGCACCGGCGGGGCCATGCAACTGAACACGGCCTTCTGCCCTGCGGCCCAATCCAGGGCGGCGGAGAACACGTCCAGGTTCTGGCGCACCACGTCATCGCCTTTCTTGGCGAAATCGTCCCGGATCAGGTTCTCCAGCCAGGAGCGCTCCAGGCAGAGCAGTTGGGTAAGCACCCCAAGGGCGGCCACGTTCTCGAACATGGGCTTGGGGCAGAGCTTCTTGAACGGGATGGAGAGCCCCGGATGGCCCAGGCGGTCGATGGCCTCTTCCGCCAGCACCAGGGCCCGGGATGTGAGCTGGTTGCGGTGCAGGGCCACCGTCTCGGCGTTGAGGGCCACCAGCAGGTCGATGCTCTCCCTGGGTCCGTGGATGGCCTCGTGGCTGACCCGGATGGCGTAGGTGTTGTGCCCGCCCCTGATGCGGGACATGTAGTCCTGCGTGACCACGATTTCGTATCCCGCGCGCACCAAGGCTTTCGCCAGGAAATCGCCCACGGTGACGAGGCCTTGGCCGGCCTCGCCGCCTATGACGATCGAAACGCATGTGTCCGGCATGAAAATCCTCCAGGTCGAATGAAAAGGCGAAGCGGCCGCCGGAAGTCCGGCGGCCGCTCGATGATGCATGCCGCAGCCCGCAAGAGGGCTGCGCCGTGAGGTTCGGGCCGCCGGGCTTAAGCGTTGGCCCCGGTGGGCGGGGTGAACACGCGGGTGGCCAGTTCCTTGTCCAGCATGTAGAGCGCGGAGGGGTCGTTCTCAACCAGTTTGAGCTTGTTGATGACGTCCTGCACGCTGGCTTCCTCTTCCACCTGCTCGTCGATGAACCACTTCAGGTATGAGGCGGTGGCGTGGTCGCGCTCGTCGATGGCGAGGTCCATCAGCGCGTTGATGCGCGCGGTGACGCCCTGCGCGTGCTTGAGAGTGTCCTGGAAGG
>JBKICO010000449.1:0-2716 GCA_046567065.1 Acidobacteriota bacterium | reverse complement strand
ATGCAGGTCGTAGCGGGTGAGCACGCCGTGCTCGTCGTCGAAGTGGTCCAAATGCCCGGAGTCGCCGGGGCGCATCAATTGCGCCGCGAGCTCCAGGAAGGGCTCCACGTCGATGTAGAAGCCCTGGAAGTCGATGTCGAGCGTGTGCCCGTCCACAGCGGCCGCGTCGTCGGGCAGCGCGGCGGCCAGGCGCGCGGCAACCGCCGCGTCGGCCAGGCGCACCTGCCCGTAGACCCGCACGTCGGGCCGGTTCAGGCTCAATGCGAGGTGCCGCCCGACGCTCCGCCCGACGCTCCGGCGGAAAGTCCCGGCCCCTCGTCCGTGATGAGCCGCTTGGCCACGTCCAGGTCGTAGAGCAGCATGGGGTCCGCGTTGCGTCCGCGCCGCTTGTACTCCTCGGCGGCCAGTTCGATCTCCTCGTAGGGGATCCAGCCGTGGCGCTCCCAGACTTCGGGGTAGTCGGCGTTGTACATGCGGAACTCCACGGAGCCGAAGCTCTCGCGGACGTACATGTGGATGCGGTGGTTCTGCGGGGCCGGATAGTAGAAGATGCCGCGTTCGTCTTTCATGGGCCGTTCCATAAAAGCAAAGGCGGCCCGGACGCAAGCCCGGGCCGCCTGTTTTTCTTGTGAATGCGCCTAGTGCTGGATGGCGTCGATGAGCTTCTGGAGCTTCTGGGCCAGCACCGCCAGGTCGGCCACAGCCCGGGCCGAGTGCCCCATGCCGTCCGTGGTCTCGGAGGTGACGCGGCGGATGTCGTCCACGGCCCGGTTGATCTCCTCGCTGGCGGCGGACTGCTCCTCGGCGGCGGTGGCGATGGAGCGCACCTGGTCCGAGGTGTGGTTGACCAGCTCCACGATGTGGCGCAGGGCTTCGCCGGACTGCCTGGCCAGGCCGGTGGCCAGGTCGATGGACTCGCCCGCGGCCTCCACGCTCTTGATGTTCTCACGCGCGCCGGTCTGGATGGCTCCGATGACCTCGCCCACTTCCTTGGTGGCGTTCATGGTCTTCTCGGCCAGCTTGCGCACCTCGTCGGCCACCACGGCGAAGCCGCGCCCGGCGTCGCCCGCGCGGGCGGCCTCGATGGCGGCGTTCAAGGCCAGGAGGTTGGTCTGGTCCGCGATGTCGGAGATCACGTCCAGGATGCGGCTGATGTCCTCGGTCTGCTTGCCCAGGGCGGCCATCTGCGCCTTGAGTTGCTGGGCGTTGTCGCTGACCTCCTGGAAAGACGTCATGGACTTGGCCACGATGCTCTCGCCGTTGTGGGCCTCGCTGCGGGCCTGCTCGGCGGCCTCGGCCGCGGTGGAGGAGTTGCGGGCCACCTCCAGCACGGTGGCGTTCATCTCCTCCATGGCGGTGGCGGTCTCCTCGGTGCGCTGGTTCTGGATCTCGGCGCCCTTGTTGACCTCCTCCACCTGGGCGGAGAGCGCCTCGGAGGCGATGGCCACCTGCCGTGCGATCTCGGAGGACTCCTGGGCCACGGTGGACATGGTCTCGAGCAGCCCGGTGACCTTGGCCTCCTGGGCCTGGGCCTCCTGCATGGCCTGTTCGGCGTTGCGCTTCTGCTGCTCGGCCTCGGCGGTCTTGTGCACGGCCTCGTCCATCTTCTCGTGCAGGCGGCCCACCATGGAGGAGAGGGCGTTCTTGAGGCTGAGCAGTTCGGCGGTGAAAGCGCCCTTGGGCTGGGCGTCCAGGTCGCCCTTGGCCACGGCCCCGGCGAAATCCTGGATGTGGGCCAAAGGCCGCAGGATGCCGCTGGTCACCAGCCACCAGGCCACGGCGACAACCGCGCCAAGCAGCAGCAGGGTGATGACGCCGGTGTTCAGCGCCGCCCGCATGGTTTGTTTCTGGCTGCGCTCCAGGGAGGAGATGATCTCGAACGCGCCGTGCACCTCGCCCACCTTCCAGCCTTCCTTCACGCCGCCCAGCGGGTCCTTCTCGCCCTTGGTGTCGCCGTGGCAGTAGAGGCAGTCCTGCGTGAGGCGGATGGGCCGGAAATAGCGGATCTTGTCCGGCTCCTTGACCACGTATTCGTCGAGCTTTTTGGATTCGAGCTCGGCCAGGATCTTGCGCTCCTGCTCGGTGGGTTCGTTCTTGGGGTTGCGGGGGGAGACTTTGGGCACCCGGAACTGGTAGCCCAGCTTGGAGGCGTTCTCCTGCGCCATGGTGATGGCCGTGATGACGGGCACGGCCTCGATGAGGCGGTCCTTGGGGAGCTGGTCGAAGGGCTTGATGATGCCCCGCTCGAGCTTGCGCGACATTTCGGAGCGGCCCGCCTCGGCCATGTACACGATGCCCCTGGCCTCCTGCAGGATGGCCTGCTCGGATGCCTCGGAGATGGAAAGCATCTCCTGGGCGAACATTGCGGCGGCTAGAACCAGGGGGCCGACGATGGCCGTGAGCATGATTTTCCACTTGATGCTCATGAACAGCTCCGTGTGATGTGTGTTGAGCCCCTGGGTACGGCCGGGTTGAAAAAATGGTGAAAGAAAAAGAAGGGTTCGTCAAGTTGCCGATTTGAAATATGCGGCCACGGCAGCATCGGCGGAGTCGCCCCAGCGGAAACGGGCGGCCTGCTCCAAGCCGCGCAGGCGCATGCCGTCCTGGAGGGCGGCGTCCTGGGCGAGGCGGCGCATGGCCAGGGCCATTTCGCCGGGGTCGGAGGGGCTTTCGAGGTACAGGCAGGCCTCGCCGCCCACCTCGGGCAGGCTGGCGG
>JBKICO010000448.1:0-2893 GCA_046567065.1 Acidobacteriota bacterium | reverse complement strand
CCCAGGCCAAGGCCCTGGTGAAGTACTGCGTGGACAGGGGGCTTTTGCTGCTCTCCTGCGGCACCCATGGCAACGTCATCCGCACGCTCATGCCGCTGGTCATCACCGACGAGCAGCTCGAACGCGGCCTGGCCATACTCGAAGAAGGTTTCAGCGAGCTCGCCAAGGGCAAGCTGTAACACATAACGCACGAGGACCGGGGACCCCCCGCAGCGCGACAACCGTCAACTCAGGGAGTTAGGCATGAGCTACGCCTCCATCGGCAAACGGCTACTCGGACTGGCCGCCATCGGCCTGCTGACCGCCGGCCTTTCCGGCCCGGCCTTCGCACAGAAAACAATCAAGATCGGCAACGTGGAGCCCCTCTCCGGCCCCTCGGCCTCGGTGGGCATCCAGGGCAAGCAGGCCCGCGAGATGGCGGTTGAGGAGATCAACAAGAACGGCGGCATCAAGAGCCTGGGCGGCGCCAAGCTGGAGCTGGTCTACGCCGACTCCAAGTCCGACCCGACCGTCGGCGTCACCGAGACCGAGCGTCTGATCAACACCGAGAAGGTGCAGCTCATGACCGGCTGCTGGAACTCCGCCGTCACCTACCCCGCCACCCAGGTTGCCGAGCGCTACGGCGTCCCCTTCGTGGTGCCCGTTGCCGTGCGCGACACCATCACCGAGCGCGGCTTCAAGTACGTGTTCCGCATCGCCGCCAAGGACTCCTGGTGGGTGCGCGACCAGTTCCGCTTCCTCAAGGACATGCAGGACGAAACCGGCGTGAAGATGAAGACCATGGCCCTGGTCTTCGAGAACGGCGACTGGGGCACCGGCTTCGCCGAGAAGTGGCGCGCCCTGGCCAAGAAGGACGGCTACGAGCTGGTGCTCGACGAGCCCTACCCCTCCACCGCCTCCGACCTGACCCCCGTGGTCACCAAGCTCAAGGCCGCCAACCCCGACATCGTGATGCTCGTCTCCAACGCGGCCGACGCCATCCTGATCACCAACACCATGGCCGAGATGAAGGTGAAGCCCAAGGTCACCGTGGCCAGCGGCGGCGGCCACGCCGACCCCAAGTTCCTTGAGAACGCCGGCAAGAACGCCCTGTTCCTGTTCGACGAGGTCGAATGGAACACCGACGTGAACAAGCCCGGCGCCAAGGAAACCAACGCCGCCTTCAAGGCCAAGTACGGCTACGACCTCACCGGCGAATCCGTTGACGCCTACGTGGCCATGTACGTGATCGCCGACGCCCTGGAGCGCGCCGCCTCCACCGACCCGGAGAAGGTCCGCGCCGCCCTGGCCGCCACCAAGCTCTCCACCGGCCCGGCCATGATCGCCTCTTATGACAGCATCGAGTTCGACGAATCCGGCCAGAACAAGAACGCGGGCATCGTCATCGTGCAGGTCGCCGAAGTGAACGGCCAGCTCGACCGCGTGACCGTATGGCCCAAGGGCGCCCGCCGCGCCGGGTACACTCCGGTCTTCCCGGCCAACAAATAGGCGCTGACCCCGCTTCTGCCACAGCCCTCCCCGGGCCCGGGCCCGTCCGCCGCGCGGGCCCGGGGAGGCGCACAAACACCGGAGACGACGCATGACCGCGGTGATACAGGCGGTGATCAACGGCATCATGATGGGGGCCATGTACGGCCTGACGGCCCTGGGGCTCACCCTGATCTTCGGGGTGATGAAGGTGGTCAACTTCGCCCACGGGTCGCTCCTGATGGTGGGCATGTTCGCCGCCTACTGGCTGATAAAGCTCACGGGCATCCACCCCTATCTGACACTGCTGGTGGTTCCGCCGCTTCTGTTCTTTTTCGGCTATTACATGCAGAACCTGCTCATCAAGCCGGTGTTCAAGGCCGAGCAGCAGGTGCGCGAACTGCTCACGGTCATCATCGTCACCACGGGCGTATGGTACGTGCTGGACAACCTGGACCTGATGCTCTTCGGCGCGGAATACCGCACCGTGAAGACCTCCATCACCGGCACATCGTTCTCGATAGACGACATCATCGTCTCCATCCCCAAACTTTCGGGCTTCGTGATTTCGGTGGCCACGGCCGTTGGCCTGTGGCTGTTCATGGTCAAGACGCGCACGGGCAAGGCCCTCCAGGCCACCAGCCTGGACCGCGAGGCCGCCAACCTCATGGGCATCGACCAGTACCGCATCTACAACATGGCCTTCGGCATCGGCACGGCCATCGCTGGCATCGCGGGCTGCGTGATCATGCCCTTCTACTACGTCTACCCCTCGGTGGGCGTGGTCTTCGACATCAGGGCCTTCATCATCGTGGTCCTGGGCGGCCTGGGCAGCATCCACGGGGCCATGCTCGGCGGCATCATCATCGGGCTCATCGAGTCGGTGTTCTCGCAGTTCATGCCCTCCACCTGGACCGAGGCGATCATCTACGCCGTGTTCCTGGTGATCCTCTTCGTCAAACCTTCCGGCTTCTTCGGGAAAAAACAGGATTGGTAGGAGGCGCACGTGAGCCGGAAACAACTCGACATGACGCTGCTCGGACTGGGCGTGGCCGTGAGCTTCGCGCTGCCCCTGGTCATCAAGAGCCCGACGTATCTGCAGATCCTCATTCTGCTCTTCTTCTACGCCTACCTGACCACGGCCTGGAACCTGGTGGGCGGGTTCGCGGGCGTGCTGCCCATGGGCCACGCCGTGTTCGTGGGCATCGGGGCCTACACCTCCACCGTGCTGTCCAACCAGTACGGCGTCTCGCCCTGGATCGGCATGCTCGCGGGCGGCGTGCTGGCGGCCCTGGTGGGCGTGCTCATCGGCAAGCCGACCTTCCGCATGCGCGGGGCCTACTTCGCGCTGTGCACCATCGCCTTCGCCGAGGGCATCCGGGTGATGATCGAAAACATCGACTCCATCGGCCCCATCAAGATCAAC
>JBKICO010000447.1:0-16721 GCA_046567065.1 Acidobacteriota bacterium | reverse complement strand
CTCGGCCCGGGGCAAGGGCACCACGGTGTCCATCACCATTCCGGCGCGCCCGGCCCCGGCCGGGGTGGAGGCCCCGCTGCACGCTCCGGCCGCCCTGGCGGCCACGCGGGGTGCGGGCCGCGTGCTCCTGGCCGAGGACGACCCCATCAACACCGTGCTGACCATGGACATGCTCGAAAGCCTGGGCTACCGCGCCACCATCGTGGAGAACGGCACCCAGGCCATCAAGGCCCTCTCCCAGGAGGACTTCGACTGCCTGCTCCTGGACCTCCAGATGCCCGAGATGGACGGCATAGCCGCCACCAAGGCCATTCGCGGCGCTCCGGATCTGGGGCGCAAGGCGGAGATACCCATCATCGCCTTGGCCGGGCACGCCCTGCCCGGGGACAGGGAGCGCGTGCTGGCCGCGGGCATGAACGATTATCTTGCGAAACCCGTGGATTTCGATCACCTGGAGACGGTGCTGGCCAGGGTCATGGGCAACCCTGACCGGCGAAGGCTCAGTTGACCAGGAGCAACCCCGCCCGCCCCATCCGGGTCAACCATGCGCAAGCACCTCTGCATCCACGGGCATTTCTACCAACCCCCCCGCGAAGACCCCTGGCTGGGCGCCATCCTGCCTGAAGGCAGCGCCGCCCCGAGCCTGAACTGGAACCAGCGCATCACCGGCGAATCCTACGCCCCGCTGGCCAGGGCCAGGCGGCTGGACGGCTCCGGGCGCATCACCGGGCTGCTCAACTGCTACGAGTGGATGTCCTTCAATGCGGGGCCCACGCTGCTCTCCTGGATGGCCGGGGCCTCCCCGGACACCGTGCGCCTCATGCGGGAGGCCGACGCGGCCAGCATCCGCAGGCTGGGCAAGGGCAACGCCATGGCCCAGGTCTACCACCACCAGATCCTGCCCCTGGCCAGCGAGCTGGACAAGGAGCTGGAAGTGGCCTGGGCGGTGGACGACTTCACGGCCCGCTTCGGGCGCGCCCCCGAGGGCATGTGGCTGGCCGAGACCGCCGTGGACACCGCCTCGCTGGAGGCGCTGGCCCGCCACGGGGTGCGCTTCACCGTGCTGGCCCCGGGCCAGGCCAAGGCCGTGGCCGCGCTGGCCAGCCCGGACTGGGCGCCCGTGGACGCCTCCAGCCTGGACATCCGCCAGCCCTACCTGGTGAAGCTGCCCTCCGGGCGTAGCGTGAGCGTGTTCTTCTATGACGGCCCGCTCTCGCAGGCGGTGGCCTTCGAGGGGTTGCTCGCCGACGGCGAGAACTTCTGGCGGCGGCTCTCCGGGGCCTGCTCTCCGGGCCTGCTGGCCCTGGCCACCGACGGCGAGACCTACGGCCACCACTTCAAGTTCGGCGAGATGGCCCTGGCCTTCGTGCTGGATCAGGCCCGCCAGGGCCGCGACGGCGTGTCCCTGACCAATTTCGCGGCCTACCTTGAGGCCAACCCGCCCGCCATGCAGGTGCGGCTGCACGAGCCCTCGGCCTGGAGCTGCGCCCACGGCGTGGAGCGCTGGCGTTCGGACTGCGGCTGCACCACCGGTGGGCACCCGGGCTGGCACCAGCGCTGGCGCGCCCCCCTGCGCCAGGCATTGCAGGGCGTGAAGGACGCGGCGGATGCGCACTTCTTCCAACGCGGGGCCGAATGCTTCAAGGACCCGCGCTCCGCCCTGGTAGCCTACGGGAAGGTGCTGGCCGGGCTCATGAGCCAGGAGGCCTTCGCCAAGGCCCAGTTCCGCACCCGCCTTCCCGCCGCGCAGCAGGCCGCGGCCTGGAGGCTGCTCTCCATGCAGCAGTGGGGGCTGGCCTCCCTGGCCAGTTGCGCCTGGTTCTTCGACGAGGTCTCCCGCATCGAGCCGGTCAACGCCCTGACCTTCGCCCTGCGCGCCATGGAGCTGGCCCGGCGCACCGGCGGCCCGGACCTGGAGCCGGAGCTTCTGCCCATCCTGCGCCAGGCAGAGTCCAACCTGCCGGAGTACGGCAGCGCCGAGGTGGTCTGGCGCACCATGGCCGCACCCAGGCGGGAATCCGAGGCATCGCTGGCCGCCCAGGCCCTGCTGACCCTGCACTTCGAGGAGCGCTTCCCCGAGCCGGAGCGCAGCGCCTGCGTCTCCTGGCCGGGGGTGGGGGTGGAGGTCGCGGCCCAGAGCCCCTCCGATGGGACTCTTCGCATCTCCTGGGCCCTGGAGAGCGGCGCGGACGAGGCCCGCTGGGAGTGGCGGCGGCCCTCCGGCGGGGAGGACCCGCTGCTGCGGCCCCTGAGCGTGGAGAACGCCGCCGGGAGGGAGGATTTCCTCCCGGCCGTGCTGCCGGTGAACAAGCGCCAGGCCCTGGCCGACGCCTGGGCGCGCACGGCCTCGGAGAAAGCCTGGGAGTACTCGCTTACGCGCATGCGCCAGGGGGCGCATCTGGTGGCGGAGCTGCAGGAGGCCCAGACCACCCTGACTCTGGCCCCGCTCTGGGCCGGGATGTGGCAGCAGTTGGCCTGGGCCTATCTGTGGGGGCTTGACCTTTCGCCGAAACAGGGTGAACTTTTGCGGGTGTTCCTGGCCCAGGCCTCCGGGTCCGGCCTTGAACGCGACGGGCTGATGGAGCGGGTGAGGCGGCGCGCGCTCCAGGAAATCTGCACCGGCCTTCCCGACTGGGAGGCGCTGACCCGCATGGTGCTGCGCGTCAGGGAACTGGGCCTGCCGGAGAACTGGTGGGAGGTCCAGAACGTCCTCTGGGAGGGCTCCCTGCATGCGGGCGCGGGGCGCGCTTTCGCTCAACTCATCGGATTCGCGTGATGACCAAAGACATTCCCCTGCGCGAGAGGATCATTTTCGCGCTCGACGTGCCCGATGCGGCCCGGGCGCTACACTGGGTGGATACGCTCGAAGGCACCCTGGGCTATTTCAAGGTGGGGCTGCAGCTCTTCCTGGCCGAGGGCTTCCCCCTGGTGGAGCGCATCCTGGAGCGCGGGCACAAGCTCATGCTCGACCTCAAGTTCCTGGACATCCCCCAGACCACGGGCCTGGCCATGCGCGAGGCCGCGCTACGCGGCGTGCACCTGGCCACCATCCACGCCCACGTCTCCAGCGTGGCCCGCGCGGCCGTGGCCGAGGCCGGGGGCGTCAAGGTGCTCGGCGTCACCGTGCTCACCAGCTACGGCCAGGAGGAGCTCGCGGAGCTTGGCTACCCCGGCAGCGTGGAGAGCCTGGTGGAGGCACGGGCGGGCATCGCCCTGGGCGCGGGCTGCGCCGGCGTGGTGGCTTCCGCCCGGGAGGCCTCCCTGCTGCGCAAAGCTTACGGGCAGGACTTCCTGATAGTGACCCCCGGCATCCGCCCGGCCCAGCACGGCAAGGACGACCAGCGCCGGGTCATGACGCCAGGGCGGGCCATCGCCGCGGGCGCGGACCACCTGGTGGTGGGGCGGCCCATCAGCCAGTCGGACGCCCCCGTGGAGACCGCGCGGCGGATGCTGGAGGAAGTGGGCGAGACCCTGGCGGCCATGCCCGCCGGATAGGCAGGGCGTCGGCGATGAGGTGCACCATGGCCGCGAACAGCCTGTTCAAGGTTGCGCTGGGCGCCTGGGCTGTCCTGCTGGCGGCCTGCGGCCCCTGCATGGCGGGGGATGCCGTGGTGTTCAACACCGGCGAGTGGCCGCCTTACACATCCGAGGCCCTGCCGGGTCATGGCTTCGCGGCGGAGATTGTGACCGCCATCTGCGCCAGGGCGGGCATCGAACCCCGCTTCGAGTTCCTGCCCTGGGCCAGGGCGGAGGCGGGCGTTGGCTCCGGCGCGGCCTTCGCGGCGTTCCCTTACGCCCAGACCCCGGACCGCGCCGGGAAGTATGACTTCTCCGAGCCGCTGTTTTACGGGTTGTCCGCAGCCCTCGTGAGGGCGGACAACGGGAGGCTGCGGCAATTCCAGGCAAGCGGCCTTTCCTTCGCGGATATGAAAAGGCTCGCCTGCGGGGTCTTGATCGGAAGCGTCCAGGCGGAACTGCTGACGGTCGGGGGAGTCGCCGTGAAGCAGGCGCCCAGGACGGAACAACTGCTGGAGATGCTGCGCACCGGGCGGCTGGACTGCGTGGTGGACGACCAGAACGTCCTGCTGCATTTCGCGCACAACCAGCCGCAGGGCCAAGAACTCAGGCTCATCACGATCAAGGAATTCAAGAAACGGCCCGTGGGCCTCATCGTGTCGCGGATGTATCCGGGCGCGCAGGCCCTGCTGGAGCGGTTCAACGAGGCCATGCGCAGGATGAGGGCCTCGGGCGAGTACGAGGCCATGGCCGTGCGATTCGGGCTGGATGTCGACCCCTGAGCTTGTCCGGCCCTGCCGCTAGTGATTGGCAGGCCGGAGGGGAGCCTGGAAGATCAGGCCGATCCTTGCCCCGCCCGCTCCATCGCCGGGGTCCGGGGGGAGGCTCTCCCCCCGGCGGGGTTCGGGGCAGCGCCCCGATTCTCTTCTTCCGTTTGGCTTTCTAATTCTTCTCCACCGGTTCCCCGCCTTCCATCCACTCCTGCCAGGCCGCCCTGGCCCGCGCGGCGTACAGCGCCTTGCGGCTGTCCTTCTTGGCGCGCTCGGTCAGGTCGGGGCTCAGGCCGAAGTTCACGTTGGAGGGCTGGAATTTCTTCACGGGCGTGCGCAGGTGCCCCAGCAGCGCGCCCAGCGCGGTCTCGCGCGGGGGCAGGCTCAGGCCCTTGGCCAGATGCAGGCCCAGCCACAGCCCGCAGGCCGCGCTCTCCAGGTAGCCCTCCACGCCGGTGATCTGCCCGGCCAGGTAAACGCCCGGGCGGGAGGCCAGCTCCAGATCGTCCGTGAGCACCTTGGGCGCGTCCACGTAGGTGTTGCGGTGGATGGAGCCCAGGCGGGCGAACTCCGCGCGCTCCAGCCCCGGCAGCATCCTGAAGATGCGCTCCTGCTCGGGGTATTTGAGCTTGGTCTGGAAGCCCACCAGGTTGTAGCAGGTCTTCTCCGCGTTCTCGGGGCGCAGCTGGGCCACGGCGTAGGGCCGCCTGCCGGTGCGCGGATCCGTGAGGCCCACGGGTTTGAGCGGCCCGAAGACCAGGGTCTTCACGCCGCGTTCGGCCAGGGCCTCCACGGGCATGCAGCCCTCGAAGTGGATCTCCTTCTCGAACTCGCGGGGCACCACCTTCTCGCCGTCCAGCAGGGCCTGGTGGAAGGCCAGGTATTCATCCTTCTCCATGGGGCTGTTCAGGTAGTCGCCCTCGCCCTCCTCCCAGCGGGAGGCGGAGAACACTTTCTCGAAGTCGATGGAGTGGGTGAAAATGATGGGCGCGATGGCGTCGTAGAAATAGAGGCTCTGCGCGCCCACGGCCTGGGCCAGGCTCTGGGCCAGCCCCTCGCTGGCCAGCGGCCCGGCGGCGATGACCACGGCGTCGAAGCCCTGCAGGGCCGGGTCCTCGAGCGAGGCGATCTCCTGGCGCACCAGCGTGATGTTGGCCTCGGCCTCCACCTGGCGGGTCACCTCGCGGGCGAAGAGCTCGCGGTCCACGGCCAGGGCCTTGCCCGCGGGCACGGCGGTGGCGCGGGCCGCGAGCATGACCACGCTGCCCAGGGACTCCATCTCGCGCTTGAGCAGGCCGATGGCGGCGTCCGGGTCGTCGGAGCGCAGGGAGTTGGAGCAGACCAGCTCCGCCAGGTCGTCCCCGGTGTGCGCGGGGGAGCGCCGCAGGGGCCGCATCTCGTAAAGGGTGACCTTCACCCCGGCCCGGGCCAGGGCCATGGCGCATTCGCAGCCCGCCAGGCCGCCGCCCACAATCGCTACGGTGTTGAGGCTCAATGCGCGCTCCTTGCCTAAGTTTTACGAAAGCCGTAGGTGTACGGGCCGAACGCCTGGCTCACAAGGGAAAAATGGACCCGCTTCTGCGCCTTCAGGATTTCAGCGCCGCCTTCGACACCGCCAGGGGCCTGGCCCCGGCCGTGGACGGCGTCAGCTTCGACCTCGCCCCCGGCGAGGTCTTCGGGCTCGTGGGCGAGTCGGGCTGCGGCAAGACCGTGCTCTCCCTGGGCATCCTGGGCCTGATCCCGCGCCCGGGCAGAATCTCCGGGGGCAGGGCCTTCTTCGCCGGTCGCGAGCTCACGGCCATGAGCCAGGAGGAGCTGCGCGCCCTGCGCGGGGCCGAGATCGCCATGATCTTCCAGGAGCCCATGACCGCGCTCAACCCCGTGATGCGCGTGGGCGCCCAACTGGCCGAGCCCCTGTTGCTGCACAAGAGCCTGGACAAGAAGCAGGCCGAGGCCCGCTGCCTGGAGCTGCTCGAACAGGTGGGCCTGCCAGATCCGCGCGCCGTGCTGCGTGCCTACCCCCACGAACTTTCCGGCGGCATGCGCCAGCGCGTGATGATCGCCATGGCCCTGGGCTGCGGCCCCCGCCTGCTCATCGCGGACGAGCCCACCACCGCCCTGGACGTGACCATCCAGAAGCAGATCCTGGAGCTGCTCTCTGGCCTGGCAGCCGAGCGCGGGCTGGCCATGCTCTTCATCACCCACAACCTGGGCGTGGTGGCCCAGACCTGCCACCGCGTGGGCGTGATGTACGCGGGCCGCCTGGTGGAGGTCAGCCCTGTGGAGGCGCTGTTCGCCAAGGCGCTGCACCCCTACACTCAGGGGCTGCTGGCCTCGCTGCCCAGGCTGGGCTCGCGCCACGAGCGCCTGACCCCTGTTGCGGGCACCGTGCCGCCGCTCACCGCGTTGCCCCCGGGCTGCCATTTCCACCCGCGCTGCCCCTTCGTGATGGAGCGCTGCAGGCGGGAGATCCCGCCCGTGTTCCGCCCCACGCCCGGGCGCGAGGCCCGCTGCTGGCTGCACGCCGAAGGGGGCCGGGCATGAGCGCCTGCCTGGAGTTCCGCGACGTGCGCAAGACCTATTTCGTGCGGCGCGGGGCCTTCTCCCGGGCCGTGCCCGTGCACGCCGTGGCCGGGGTGGACCTGGCCGTGGCCCACGGCGAGACAGTGGGCCTGGTGGGCGAGTCGGGCTGCGGCAAGTCCACGCTGGCGCGCATGGCCGTGCGTCTGGACGCCCCCACCTCGGGCCGGGTGCTCATGGACGGCCTGGACGTCTGGCAGGGCGAGGGCATCACGGAGCGCCTGCCGGAGCTGGTCCAGATGGTCTTCCAGGACCCGTTCTCCTCCCTGGACCCGCGCATGACCGTGGCCCAGTCCATTGGCGAGGCCCTGGACGCCCGCAACGTGGGCGACAAGGCCTCCCGCCGGGCGCGCGTGGACGAACTCATGGACATGGTGGGCCTCTCCCCCGAGCACGCCGGGCGCTATCCGCACCAGTTCTCCGGCGGGCAGCGCCAGCGCGCGGCCATCGCCCGGGCTTTGGCCCTGAACCCCAGGCTGGTGGTCTGCGACGAGCCCGTCTCGGCCCTGGACGTATCCATCCAGGCCCAGGTCATCAACATTTTCCAGGACCTCAAGGCGCGCCTGGGCCTGACCTACCTGTTCATCTCGCACGATCTGGCCGTGGTCAGCCACTTGAGCGACCGGGTGGCCGTGATGTATGCGGGGCGGCTGGTGGAGCTGGCTCCGGCGGCGGCCCTGTACGAAGCGCCGCTCCATCCGTACACGCGGATGCTGCTGGCGGCCATCCCCGTGCCGGACCCTGCCGTCAGGCAGGCGCGCGGGGCCGCGCCCGAGGCCCGCGACAGCGCCGGGGAAGGGGCCTGCCCGCTGGTTCCCCGCTGCCCGCTGGCCGGGCCTGACTGCGCCCAGGAGCCCCCCATGCGGGAGGCCGCGCCCGTGCACCTCGTGCGCTGCCATCGGGCCTGAGGCGCACACACCACTTCGATATCACGTTAAGGAGCGATAGAGCATGTCCAACGCCTGCAACAACGTCATCTGCGACCTCTCCCGCGTGTTCAGCTTCGAGCACTGGGCCAGATTCTACTACACCGTCGAGCGCGACGGGAAAACCTTCCTGGAGGTTCCCGCCGATGTGCTGGAGGCGTGCCGCCAGAAGCACCCGGACCTGGCCCCCCTGCTGGAGGAGACCAACAACCAGGAGCTGACCTACGAGTCCTCCTGCCAGAACGTGGGCGCGTTCGTCTGCCGCCTGTATGACGGCGAGCGCTACGGCCCCGGCGTGGTGACCAAGACCATCGACTCCAAGGATTTCCGTATCGAACTGCACATGTTCGGCCTGTGGCTCAAAGGCCACGAGAACTACCTGGACGAGCACCACGTGGACTTCGACACCTGGCTGGAGATGTTCACCGAGTGGAACAAGCTGGAGCAGGTGGCCGCGTACAGGACGCGGCTGATGGAATCCTCGGCGTCGGATACGGCCGGGGGCGAGAAGACCGTGCACTAGGACGGCGTTCGGGCGAAAGCCCGGGCGAAGATGGATTGAATCGAGCGGGGGCCGAATGGCCCCCGCTTTTTTTGTGGGGGGGCAGGGGGGACGGGCTAGTCTGAGGGGAATTTGTGACCAGATATGCTTGAGCTGGTTTGTGGAATAGATTATCATGTTTCGCAAGTATGACGTGTGGCTCGCGCACCGTTGCGGCTTCGCCGCGCACTTTGAGGAGGTTGACCGTGAGAGGGGTTCCCTACGGGTCGTATTATGGATCTTACTCGCTCCCGGCTGGATGGTATTTCTGGTTCGGCTGGCCAATGTGGCGGGTCGCTTCGTACCTGCTTTTCAAGGCTGCGGCTGTATTCTCGCTTGTTGTTATCTTCTGGTAGGTGTTGTTGTGAGAGCTTGTCTGTCGTTGAGTGATCTTGAGTTGCTTAAAGCGGCTTTATGGCGTGATTTTACAGGATGTATCATGCTGTATGCTGCAATTCTTTGTGTTGTTAAATTGCTGGGGAAGTAACGGGCACCCTGCCAGTGGACAGGATGCCCGGCGAATTCATCAGTCCATCCTGTCGCAGGTGTTGCCATCGCACTCCGCCGGGTAGGAACTGGGGATATCGATCTCGATATCCGAAGGAACGCCGATGTAATCCAAGGCATCGTCACCATAAGCGCCGACAAGACCACCAATGGCAGCCCCTGCAAGGGCACCTGGAACGCCGCCCGCCTGACCGAACCGAGCCCCTATCCCAGCGCCGAGGATTGCGCCCCCTTTGCCGTGTGCTTTGCGCAAATAATCAGGAAATGGGTTCGCTCGCCATTTCAAAGGTCCCAACTCGCGATTAGGAGTTTGCCGTTGATTGTCTGGCCCCGCAGTCTGACCACCGAGCTGTCTTTCATCGGGGCCAGACACCACCAGCGTACCCCCGTTGAAGTTGTCTCCAAAGTGATCGCCCGTCTGGTCCTGGGCGTTGATGAAGCTGTTCGTAAGGCCATCGACATAAGGTTCCATGTGAATCTCCTTACTGTATGCGCTGACGGGATGGGCCGTCAGCGCGTTGCGCCTTCTTCGTCATCGAAGCGCTGCCGCCGGTGTGGTCAGTTGGCCCCTTGGCTCCGGGGGGCGCGGCGTCTGTGGTAGACCTTCGCGGCGTTCTCAGAGACCGTCCGCATCTCTCGATAGAATTCAAGCACCTCGTGTGGGTCACGCTCGAACACTTTCTGTGCGGCGCGCTTGGCCGATGCAGGCACGTGTTCCAGGTAGTGCGTCATCACGGCGTTGGTCTCCTCGAAAAGGGGATCATGCCGCCGCAGTCTGGCGAGGAGTTTTTGAGTCCGCTGCCGCGTGCGGTGCTTCCGCGCGTCCTGGAAATCGGCCAGGTGGCGTTTGTGGTGGAAGTCGTTCAGGTCGCGCGGGGTGTACCAGCGCAGTTGCGCGTGGGGGTGGGCAGGGGCGGGGCCGAGGTCGTTGGGGATGAAGGTGTCGTTCCAGTGATCCTGGAGGATGGCCAGAATCTCGGGGTCATTCAGGAGCGAGGCGTAGACCGCGTCGAATCCAGGGTCGGGGTACGATGAGCGTTGCGCTCGGGCGGGCGTGGTCATTGCCCTGGGCGTGGTTTGGGTCCCAACGGGGTTGGGGTCGTCTGGGTGTGTTCCTGCCGGTACGCCGCAGGCGGCGTTCAGCCCCCGCCAGTAGGCAGCCAGATTGTCCTTGAATCCACATGTTACGAGCTATTGAACTGTTGTTTGTACATATTTGTTGTTGCGACAACTAACTTATTGATTCAATGAAGATATATTATGGGTTGACGCAGATCGAATTTAGCCTAGTGGCCGAATGTGGAGGTGATGTATGCCAAAAGAGAAAAAGCAGACGGTTTACAGAAACTCTGTTGATGGCAAATTCATCACAGAGAAAGAGGCCAAGGCGAATCCCCGGGAGTCGGAAAAGGAACAGATCAAGAAAACCACTAAGAAGTAAAAACAAAAAAGGGGGCCGTAAGGCCCCCTTCGTCAATCCTCGTCTCTCGCCGCGCCGTTAGCAGTTGCCGCCTGCGCCGCCTTCCTTCACCACGTCCTTCTGCACTTCGTAGATCTCGCGCAGGATCTTGGGGACGTCGTAGGTCATCTTCCAGTCCGGGTAGTGCTCTTCGAACTTCTTAAGCCCGGAGATCCACCAGATGTGGTCGCCGATGCGGTTGGTCTCGTCGTACTCGAAGTTCATGGTGTTGCCGGTGATCTCCTGGCACATGTCGATGGCTTCCATCATGGAGCAGTTGGAGTAGCGCCCGCCGCCCATGTTGTAGACCTCGCCCACGCGGGGCTTCTCGAAGAAGTGCCACAGGGAGTTGACCAGGTCGTAGCTGTGGATGTTGTCGCGGACCTGTTTGCCCTTGTAGCCGTAGATGAAGTACCTCTTGCCGGTGATGCAGCAGCGCATCAGGTAGGACAGGAACCCGTGCAGCTTGGTGCCGGAGTGGGCCGGGCCGGTGAGGCAGCCGCCGCGGAAAACGCCGGTCTTGAGGTCGAAGTACTTGCCGTACTCCTGCACCACCACATCCGCGGCCACCTTGGAGGCCCCGAACAGGCTGTGCTTGGTCTGGTCGATGGACATGGTCTCGTCGATGCCGCCTTCCCACTTGTGGCCGGGCTGCAGCTCGAAGCGCTTCTCCAACTCCACCAGGGGCAGGTAGTTGGGCGTGTCGCCGTAGACCTTGTTGGTGGAGGTGAAGATGAACACGCCCTCGGGGCAGTGCTGGCGGAAGTTCTCCATCATCACCAGGGTGCCGTTGGCGTTGACGGTGAAGTCCATGTAGGGGTCGGAGGCGGCCCAGTCGTGCGAGGGCTGGGCGGCGCAGTGGATCACGGCCTTGATGGCCTTGCCGTAGCGGCCGTAGATCTTGCTGATGGCGTCGTGGTCGCGGATGTCGGCGTCGTAGTGGGTGTAGCCCTTGACCCCGTCTTCGAGGCGCTGGCGGTTCCACTCGGTGGAGGCGTCCTCGCCGAAGAAGGTCTTGCGCAGGTTGTTGTCGATGCCGACGACGTCGAAGCCTTTGTCCGCGAAGAAGCGGACGGTTTCCGAACCGATCAGGCCGGCGGAGCCGGTGACGATGGCGACTGACATGAAGTAGCTCCTGGAAGAGTAAGTTGGGGCTCAGCCCCAAACCCCGGCAGGGCTCCGCCCTGCACCCGCCAGGGGAGAGCCTCCCCTGGACCCGGCAACGGGGTGTATTTATTTTTTGAGTTTGCCCACCAAAAACATGAAGCCCACCATAAACCGCAGAAAATACATGCCGAAGGTCAGGCGCGGGTGCGTGAGCAGCCTGAGCCAGCGGCCTTTCTCGAAAAATACGCCGAAGAACCTGTAGGGCATACCCAGCTGGCGGCGCACGTCCGCGTCGCCGGCTGGCCACTTGGCCGCGTAGGTCTCGAAGGAGTTGCCGTAGTAGGTCTTCTTGGTCAGGTAGCGCCAGAGGTCGAAGGCCGCCTCGTTGTGGAAGAGCAGCGGAGTGTCGTCCTTGGTGCGGCGTTCGTAGTCCACCAGCCAGGGCACGAAGTTCCTCTCCGGCAGGCGGGAGACGTAGGCGTCCACGCCGTCGAAATCATAGGTGGAGAGCAGGCCCACGCGGGTGCGGTCGCGCATGAGGCGGTCGAAGTCCCAGTCTTCGGGGCCGGTGAGGCGCTCGTCGAAGCCGCCAGTGGCCTCGAAGGCTTCGCGGGTGAAGGCGCGCACGCAGTCGATCACGGTGGCGTCGTAGAAGCTGCGCTCGAAACGGCGCACCGTGGGGAAGAAGCCCTTCCCGAGCACGATCTCCGGGATGTAGAGCGCGCCGAAGTTGCCGCGCCGCAGCATGATGACCGCTTTCTCCACCACAGTGGCGGAGAGGATCATGTCCGCGTCCAGGAACATGAACACGCCGCCCGTGGCCTGGGCAAAACCGTAGTTGCGCTGGGCGGAGCGTTCGGGGCCCTTGTCGAACACCTTGTCCGTATAGCGGGCCGCGATTTCCTTGGTGTCATCGGTGGAGGCGTTGTCCACCACGATGATCTCGATCAACTCGGCGGGGTATGTCTGGCCCTTGATGGAGTCCAGGCAGTTGCCGATGTTGCGGGATTCGTTGCGGGTGGTGACGACTATGGAGACGCGATCAGGGTTCATAACTGGGTTCGGGTGCCTGTCCGGCTTGTCCGGTGCTGTCCGTTCATAATGAATATGCCCGGACCACCCGGCCGCTGCCGGGTTTCCGGTTGGTTCCCCGCCGAGGGGGTCCGGGGGAAATCATTTCCCCCGGCGGGTCCAGGGCAGGGCCCTGGCCGGGTGCGGGGCGGAGCCCCGCCTTGCGCTCTCTTCGCCCTTGATTCCCGCACTTAGCGCGGTCCGCCGTTCGCGCCTTACTTCTTGCACTCCGCACAGCCGCGGCGGCTGTTGAGCAGGTGCCCGATCAGCTTGCCGGCGGCGCGCCGGAAGAAGGCGATGTCGTCCATGCTCCTGATCGAAAGGATCTTGCGCATGATGAACGCCGGGGTAAGGGCGGCCTTATAGAGTTCGTTCTTGAATTGCAACACGTCTTCATTGGAAATGGGCGATTTCCATACGCTCTGGCGCATGTCGTAGTCGTCCCAGTCCTCGGTGGTGAGCCAGCCCTGCTTGCGGGCCTCGGCGAAGAGCGGCGTGCCGGGGTAGGGCACTACGATGGTGGCCTGGAGCGTATCCAGGTAGCCCTGGGTGAACATGCGCTTGGCGAAGGCGATGGTGGCCTTGGCGTCCTCCTTGGTTTCCCAGGGGTAGCCCACCATGGTGGTGATGTGCGGGGCCAGCCCGGCCTTCTTGCACATGCGCAGGGTTTCCTCGATCTGGGCCACCTTGATGCCCTTGACCAGCCTGTCCAGGGTGGACTGCACCACGGACTCCAGCCCGATGAGGATGAAGCGGAAGTTGGCGGCCTTGAGCAGGTTCCACTGCTCCTGGCTGAGCGCGCCCACGCGCATGTTGCAGCCCATGACCACCCGCTTGTGCAGGCCACGGCGAACCATGCCCTTGCAGAAGTCCTCCAGCCACTGGCCCTTGGGGAAGCAGCCCGAGTCGTCGAAGATCTCCTTCACGCCCATGTTCGCCAGGGCCTCGATCTCGTCCAGGTGGCGCTCCACGGAGACGGTGCGGTAGTTGCGGCCCGGGTAGAGGGTGGTCCAGGAGCAGAAGGTGCACTTGCCCCACCAGCAGTCGCGCCCGGCCATGACGTAGGTGCCCGGCGTGTATTTGAAGTTGCCGTTCTTGTAGGCGTAAAGCTCCCAGCGGGTGAGCTTGCGGTCGATGTGGGGCAGCTGGTCAAGGTCGTGCTCGAGCGATGCGGGGCCGGTGTCCTTGATCTCGCCGCCCTCGCGGTACCACACGCCTCCGGGCAGGGCCTCGCCCTTGCCGGAGATGAAGTCCGCCAGCCCGGCCAGCAGGAAGTCGAAGTCGCCCCCGGCCAGCACGAAGTCGGCGGGGCAACTCTCCATGGATTCGCGGGGCAGGGCGGTGACGTGGTCGCCCATGAGCACGACCTTGGAGCCGGGCAGGAGGCGCTTGAGCTCCTCCACGATGCGCCAGTGGCGCTTGATGACCGGCGTCTTGGACTCCATGGCGATCAGGTCCGGCTTCTCGCGGGTGATGCGGGCCAGCCAGTCGGCGTAGGTCATCTCCTCGGCGATGCCGTCGTCCCAGAACACCTGGTGCCCGCGCGCCTGGCAGAGGCTGGCCGCGTAGGAGGGCACCATGGGATAGATGTAGGTGGGGTTGGTGAACCACTGGAACTGGCGGTTCTGGGACAAGAGGGCAACGCCCTTGCTCGATTCGAGGGGCGGATAGGAGACGGATACTTTCATTTATCTGCCGAGGGTGCTCTTGAGGTCCTTGGTGAACCAGCCGCACAGGAAGCGCCAGCCGTACCAGAGGTGCGTGAGCAGGATGTAGGGTATGGAGGCCAGGGTCACGTCCAGGGGCTCGCGGCGAAGGATGTCCAGCACGGCCACGAACTGGGTGAACAGATACACATTGATGCCCAGCGCGTAGAGGCAGTCGGGCAGCACGAAGAAGCCCAGCACCAGGAACAGAAGCCACAGCGAGGGCAGGAAGTAGGCCAGCCGCCTGGAGTTGCCAGGGAAGTTGCGGGCGAAGTGGCCGCGGTGCGCGCCGTAGTTGCCGATCTGCTTGAGGTGCTTGCACAGCCCGGAGCGGCGGTGGTGCCACACGAGCATCTCCGGCAGGTAGAGGATGCGCCCGCCGGTGCGCTGGGTCAGGTCCATGCAGAGCTTGGTGTCTTCGCCGGGCCAGAAGGCGTTGTCGAAGCCGCCCACGGCCAGGAAGGCCTCGCGGCGCACCATGAGGTTCACGGTGGGCCAGTCCTCCACGTCGCGGCGCGGGGGCAGGGGCAGGTAGCGCTGCGGGAAGCCGCCCGAAAGCCGGGAGAGGAACACCGCGCCCGATGCCCTGGCCCAGAAGGGGTCGGAGGGCGGGGTCTGCGCGGGGCCGCCCACGGCCACCACGCCCGGCTCGCGCTCGAAGGCCAGCAGGGCCACGGTGAGCCAGGTTGAGTCGGGGTAGGCGTCGTCGTCGATGAAGGCCAGGTACGTGCCCTTGGCGGCCTCGGCGCCCATGTCGCGCTTGATGGCCGGGCTCACCGCCCCACTGGGCAGGATGGTGACGGAAGGGTGCGCGTAGACGCCCTTCACCTCGCCCTCGGGCATGGGGGCGTCGGGCAGCAGGATCACCTCGAAGCGCTGCTCGCGCAGCTCGAAGATGTGGCTCAGGCACTCCTCGACGAGAACCCCGGGCTCCTTGAAGGGGATGATGATGCTGAAAAGGGTCTCTGGCATGGTCTACTCCCAACGGCCCGCGCGTTCGCGGATGATGTAGAGGGGCCTTTGCACCACTTCGGTGTGGATGTGTCCGATGTAGAGCGACACCATGCCCAGCCCGCAGAGCACGATGCCGATGAGGAAGGTGTTGAACACCGTGAAAAAGGCCATGGGCGTGTAGTTGGCGCCCCAGAGCACGTTGCCCGTGAGCATGAACCCCAGCACCAGCAGCGACAGGCCGATGATGGTCAGGCCCAGGTAGCCCGTGAAGCGCAGGGGCAGGAGCGAAAAGCTGGTGAAGCTGTTCACGGCCAGGTTGAAGAGCTTCTTGAAGGAGTAGCCAACCTGCCCGGTGTCGCGCGCGGGGGCCACGAAGGGGATGTAGGTCTTGCGGAAGCCCATCCAGTCGATGAGGCCCCGGAACATGCGGGTGCGCTCCGTGAACTTGAGCAGGGTGTGCACCACCTTGCGGTCCAGCAGGCGGAAGTCCGTGCTGGAGGGGGGGATGTCCAGGTCGGAGTAGCGGGTCATCACCCAGTAGAAGGCCTTGGAGCCGAACTTCTTCATGGGCGAATAGTCGGCCACGGCCTCGCGCACGGTGGCCACGATCTCGTAGCCTTCCTCCCACCTGGCGGTGAGGGTGGGGATGAGCTCTGGCGGGTGCTGCAGGTCCGCGTCGATGCAGATCACGGCGTCAACGTCGGCGCAGAGCTCCACCCCGGCGGTGAGGGCCATCTCCTTGCCGAAGTTGCGCGAGAGCATGAGCCCCTTCACGCGTTCGTCGCGAGAGGCGATCTCCTTGATCTTGTCCCAGGAGGCGTCGGCGCTGCCGTCGTCCACGAGAACGATCCGCCAGTCATAGGGCAAGCCCTCCATGACGGCCCTGAGCCGCTGGTGGAGCGCGTCCAGCCCTTGGGATTCGTTGTAGACGGGGACGACGATGGCGATTGATTTCTGCACGGTGTCGGGCATGCGCTGCTGCTGGAGGGGCCGGGCGTGGTGGCGCCCGCCTCCGGTTTCTCCTTGAGGTGGCTGTCGGGCTTCCGTGGCGGGAACCTGCCCGCAACGGCGCAGACCCCCGGCCTGGGCCGGGGGTCTGGAAGCGCCGGGTGCGGTCTTATTTCCTTTTCAAGAACCAGTCAAAGTATTCGATGGTCTTCTTGAGGCCGTCGGCCAGCTTGACCTTGGGCTCCCAGCCCAGGGCCTGCTTGGCCAGGGTGATGTCCGGCTTGCGCTGCTTGGGGTCGTCGGAGGGCAGCGGGCGGTACTCGATCTTGGACTTGGAGCCCGTGTACTCGATGACCAGCTTGGCCAGCTCCATGATGGTGAACTCGCCGGGGTTGCCCAGGTTCACGGGGCCGGTGAACTCGTCGGCGGTCTTCATGGAGCGCACGAAGCCGTCGATGAGGTCGTCCACGTAGCAGAAGGAGCGGGTCTGCTGGCCTTCGCCGTAGACGGTCAGCGGGTTGCCCTGCAGGGCCTGCACGATGAAGTTGGAGACCACGCGGCCGTCGTTGGGGTGCATGCGCGGGCCGTAGGTGTTGAAGATGCGGACAACCTTGATGCGCAGGTTGTGCTGGCGGC
>JBKICO010000446.1:0-5165 GCA_046567065.1 Acidobacteriota bacterium | reverse complement strand
GCGGCCAGGCGGTCGGAGAGGCTCTGCTGTTCAGCCGCGGGTTTCTCCCCGGCGGCTTCCTTGAGGGCCTGGGCCAGGTACGGATCCTCGGACTTGGGCGGGGTCAGAAGCTGGGTCTTGGTGTTGTGCACCTCGGTCTTGGCTTCGAGCTCCTCGGCCTTCTTGGTCATGGCGTCGAAGGCGGTGCCGATGGTGGAGGCCTTCTGCTTGATGCCCGCGACCACCTTGGCGCGCTCCTCCTGCTCCTTGGCGCGGTCCATGCGCACCTGGGCGGCGTCCATGCGGCGCTTGGCGTCGCTCAGGCGGGCGCGGGCGGTCTTCAGGCGCTCGGAGGCGTCCTTCACGGCCTGGGACAGCTCGTTGTAGTAGCCCTTGGCCTCCTCGGCCTCGCGCAGCTCGCGGTCCACCTCGGGGACCATCTTCTCCAGCTCGGCCAGCAGGGCGGCCAGGCTGGCCTCCACCTGGGGCTTCTCCTCGGGGGATGCGGCCTCTGCCCGGGCCTGGAGGCGCTCAGCGGCGGAGAGGCGCAGATCGTAATTCTTCTGGATCTCCTTGGCCTCGCGGTCTTCCTTCTCCCAGGCGTTCTTGGCCGCCACCATTTGCTGGGTCAACTTGGTGAGCGCGTCGTCAAGCTCGCCGATCTCGGCCTCGGAGGCAGTCTCAGGGTCGAACTGCACCAGCAGCTGGACAAAGCCCTGCTGGGCGTCCTGGGTCTTCTGGATGAAAAAGTGCTTCAGGAAAGTAAACATGCGTTGTCTCCTTGGAGTGTTAGGCGCGTCTTCTGAAGAACATGAAATACGCGGCGCCGCCGATGGCCACCAGGCCCACGATGGGCCAGAGCATATTGGAGGCGGCGTTCTTGGTTTCAATCTTGGGCTGGGCCATGACCACGTTGGGGTCAACATCCTTGGGCATGGCGTTGGGGTCCACGGGGGTGCCGTCCTTCTTCATGGTGTCGAGCTTGGCGTTGAGCTCGTCCAACTGCTTCTTGAGGTCCGCGTTGGACTCGGAGAGCTTCTGGGCCTCCTGTTTGAAGGCCTGCACGCCTGGGTCGTTCTGGTGGTTGTGGAAGAAGCTCGAGCCTGATGTCAGGTTCGAGAGCATGAACCACATGAACATGGCGTCCCACATGCCGAAACTGGAGTAGCTGTTGAAGGCGTAGCCCGGCGCGCTCCAGCCGCGGCCTGCGTAATAGTTGCCCCGGTAGTTGCTGTAGTCCTGGTAGGAGCCGAAGCTGCGGTTCTGGTTCAGGATTGGCTTGCTGGTGCCCACCTGGCCGGGGTTCACCGGGTTGCCGGACTTGCCGAACTGGCCCTGGTACTCCTGGTAGGATTTGGTGGCGGCCGTCTTGTTCACCGACGAGGTCCCGGAGGAGGAGAAGGCCGAGGTCCCCGAGGGCTTGGAGCCCTGGGAAGTGGCCGCACCCGAGCTGTTGGACCAGCTGGACTGGCCAGGCTGGCTGGACGTGCTCTGGGCGGGGGCGCTCGCCGGAGGCGTGCTCGCGGACGTCCCGGAAGTGGAGGGCTTGCTCGTGGAGCTCGAACCGGAGGAGGACCACCCCGAGGAGCTCGAGGTGCCCGTGGAGCTGCTGGACGAGCTGGGTTTGGACGAGCTGGACCAGCCCGAGGACGAACTGGAGCGGCTGCCGCTGGACGAGAACGAGCCGCGGCTCGAACTGGAGGACGATTTGGCCAGCGAGAGGGCTGCGGGCCCGAACACCATGCACAGGGCCAGGGCCAGGGCCAGGAGCGTTCTGAAGCGCATCGGTGTCTCCTTAGTAGATCTTGAGCGCCTGCGGGCTCATCACAACCCCGCTCAGGATGCGGACCAGGGCCTGCCCGGGCTCGTCGTCCGCCGAAACCAGCAGATACTCGCGGCTGTCGCCGAGTTCGCGGCTGTAGAGCATCATCTTGTGCTCCACCACGATGGGCTCCTTGGTGGGGTCCACGAAGATACGTTCCTGAGCTTCCACGGGCTCGGAGTAGTCCCCGTCGCCCCAGTCGCGGGTGTAGCGCACGCCGTCGGGAGAGGTGATGTCCTGCCCGCCGATGAGCCCGCCTTCGCCGAGCCAGGTGTCCCAGTCGCCGGGGGTGCCCGGGAAGACCTCCTGCAGCACCTGGAGGCAGTTCACGTCCAGGACGGCGCCGTCCTTCTGCTGCTGGAACTGGAACACGGCCTGGCGCCCACCCGCCTTCACATAAGCCCGGGCGATGTTCAGGCCGAAAAGCTCCATGCCCGAAACGGCTTCCACCACAATCTCGCCGGAGGGCAGGGGCAGGGTCAGGCCCATGCCCTCGTAGCGCAGGGCCTCGCCGGGCTCCACGGCCAGGATGGCCCCGATGCGCAGGGTGTCGGGCAGCTTGGGATACTGGGGATGGTAGGAATCTTCCTTCTTTGATTTCCAGAACATGCGAGCTCCTTCAACAAGGGGGTGGAGTCCAGTAGCATTTAGGGCGGGGACGTTGGTTTGGCAAGAAAAGCCGAACCTTTCAAAGATGAAATGATGTTCATGTGCCCGCGCCGGAATCAGGCGGGCAGGAAATCGTAGGAGCCCACGCCCTGCACCAGCAGCACGCGGCAGGGCTCGGGTCCCAGGCAGCGCACGCGGTGGGGCGTTCCGGCCGGAATGCGCTTGAACTCGCCCGGGGCGATGGCCTGGGTTTCATCGGGGTCGGAGGTGGATATCTCCACCGCGCCCTGGAGGCAGAAGGAGGTGTCGTCCACGGTGCTGTGGCGGTGCCAGGGTATCTCCTGGCCGGGCGCGAACTCCATGAGCGTGACGCGGAGATCGGGGGTCTGGGCGATGGTCTGCTTGCCGGCGATTGCGTAGGGGGGCGGGCTCGTCCGCATGGCGTCTCCTGGCAGGCGCCGGGGCGGGAGGCTACCCCGGCGCGCCGAGTTGCGATTGCCTTCAGGCGTGCGCGGCATCCGCTACAGGGCGCATGGCAGAAAGCGCCCGGCGGCCCGCACCGCGCCCCCGGCCGTGTACGCCTAGGACGAGGGTCCGGCGATGGCGGCGCGGGCGTGCGTGAAGCGGTACACGTCGCCTTCCATCAGGAAGGGGGTGTGCACGAAGCTTTCCATCTTCGGGGTCTTGTACTTCAGGCGCCCGAAACCGCCGCACAGAGCGGTGATGGTCACGGTCTTGCGCTGCCAGGGGTTGAAGAAGATGCGGCCCAGCTTGAGCCCGGTGGCGGTGTCCTCGATCTCCACGGCCCTGGGGAAGGAGCTGTGGTTCTCCAGTTCCACGTTGATGAGCACGCCGGAGAAGAACTCGGCGAAATCCATGAGCTTTCCGTAGCGGAACTTGTAGTTCTCGCGCACGGTCTCGATTTTGCCGGCCAGGCTCTCGACCTCGTCGTCGGTGAGTTGCTGGAAGGTGTTTTTCAGGTGCGTACGCAACAGGTGAGCCTCGTCCATTGATAGCCTCCTCATGTGTTCGAGTCTTTCGTCGCCATCTATCACCGGAAAATCGTCGTGGTCAATTTCCGAGGCCGCGCGGGCGGTCGCCATGAGCAGTGGGAGCGTTACCATCGGGTTGCCTGTACGTCTAATTGTCAAAAAAATGGGAGCCGCGCGGGCGGCTCCCAAAAGCAACATGAACACAGGCTGTTGTAAAGCCTATTTGGAGGCCAGCAGCGAGGCGGTCTGGGTGGCGATCTCCAGCTCTTCGTTGGTGGGGATCACGTAGATGGCCACCGGCGAGTCGTCGGTGGAGATCTTGCAGACCTCGCCGCGCTTGAAGCCGAAGTTGCGGTCGCGGTCGATCTTCACGCCGATGCCGCCCAGGGTGTCGCAGCTGTACTGGCGCACGTCGGGGTCGTTCTCGCCGATGCCCGCGGTGAAGACCACGGCGTCGCAGCCGTCCAGGGCGGCCAGGTAGGCGCCGATGTAGTGCTTCACGCGGTAGCAGAACATCTTCAGGGCCAGCTCGGCCTGCTTGTCGCCCTTTTCGCGGGCGGCGTGGATGTCGCGCATGTCGTTCAGGCCGCAGATGCCTTTGAGGCCGCTTTCCTTGTTGAGAAGGGTGTCCACCTGCTCGATGGAGTAGCCCTTGTTGGCGGCCAGGAAGGCGTGCAGGGAGGGGTCCACGTCGCCGGAGCGGGTGCCCATCATCAAGCCCATGAGCGGGGTCAGGCCCATGGAGGTGTCGACGCACTGCCCGTTCTTCACGGCGGCCATGGAGCAGCCGTTGCCCAGGTGCACGGTGACGCAGCTGGTCTTGTCGAAGGGCTTGCCGATGATCTGGGAGAGCCTCTTGGCCACGTAGCCGTGCGAGGTGCCGTGGAAGCCGTAACGGCGGATGCCCAGCTCCTGGTAGAGGCCGAAGGGGATGGCGAAGAGGTAGGCGTAGTCCGGGATGGTGCCGTGGAAGGCGGTGTCGAACACGGCGGCCTGCGCGACGCCCGGGAACAGGGCCGTGGCGGCCTCGATGCCCATGAGCCCGGCGGGGTTGTGCAGCGGGGCCAGGGAGCAGAACTCCTTGATGGTCTTGACCACTTCGGGGGTGATCAGGGTGGGCTGGCGGAAGGCCTCTCCGCCGTGCACCACGCGGTGGCCGATGGCGGCGATGTCGGCGGGGGTGGCCACGGGGGCCTCGCCGCCGGTGATCAAGCCCGCGCAGCGGCCCAGGGCGGCGGTGTGGTCCTTGAAGGGCTCCTCGACGGTGAGCACCTTCTGCTCGCCGGTGCCGGGGAAGGCCTTGTGCGTGATCTTGCCCATGGCGTCGCCGATGCGCTCGGCCAGGCCGGAGCAGAGCACGGCGTCGTTGTTCATGTCGATGAGCTGGTATTTGAGCGACGAGCTGCCGCAGTTGAGAACCAGGATTTTCATGCGAATGCGTCTCCTTGGAGCCTTATATTAGTGCTGCGCCTGAATGGCGGTGATGACGACGGTGTTGACGATGTCTTCCACGGTGCAGCCGCGGGAGAGGTCGTTCACGGGCTTGTTCAAGCCCTGCAGGACGGGGCCGATGGCCACGGCCGAGGCGGCGCGCTGCACGGCCTTGTAGGTGTTGTTGCCGGTGTTCAGGTCCGGGAAGATGAACACGGTGGCCTTGCCCGCCACGGCGGAGCCCGGCATCTTCAGCGCCGCGACCTCGGGGTCGATGGCGGCGTCGTACTGCAGAGGGCCTTCCAGCAGCAGCTCGGGGGCCATTTCGTGGG
>JBKICO010000445.1:0-8393 GCA_046567065.1 Acidobacteriota bacterium | reverse complement strand
TCTCCAAGGCCATGCTGGAAATCGACACCGTGGAGAAGGAGGACGTCGAGGAAGTGCTCAGGGAGTTCAACGAGTCCATGCAGTACGGCCAGGACCTGCTGGTGGGCGGCGCGGACACCGTGAAGCGCATGCTCAGCAAGACCCTGGATTCCGACACGGCCAAGTACATCATGGACTCGCTGGAGATATCCTCCGGCCCCATCCCCTTCCAGGAGCTGGGCAACACCTCGCCGCGCATCCTGGCGCAGATCCTGCGCAACGAGCACCCGCAGACCCTGGCCCTCATCCTGGGCCACCTGCAGCCGGACCAGGCCGCGGAGCTGCTGCAGAACCTGCCCTCGGGCGTGCGCGCCGAGGTGCTCCTGCGCCTGGCCAGGCTGGAGGCCGTGGCCGAGGAGATGCTCGTGGAGGTGGACAGGGTGCTGCAGAACCAGCTCATCGCCATGGGCGGCAAGGAAGGCAAGAAGGTGGGCGGCGTGCCCTCGGTGGCCGAGATCCTCAACGCGGTGGACCGCGCCACGGAGGAGGAGGTCCTCTCCGAGATCGAGGAAGAGTCCGCCCAGATGGCCGAGGACATCCGCAACCTCATGTTCGTGTTCGAGGACGTCAAGGTTCTGGACGACCGCTCCATCCGCGAACTGCTCAAGGAGGTCTCCAACGAGGAGCTGACCCAGGCCCTCAAGGGCGCCTCCGACGAGCTCAAGGAGAAGTTCTTCAAGAACCTCTCCGAGCGCGCGGCCACCATGATCCGCGAAGACCTGGAGATCATGGGCCCCGTGCGCCTGGCGGACGTGGAGGCGGCGCAGCAGAACGTGGTCAAAACCGTGCGCAGGCTGGAGGCCGAGGGCAAGATAGCCATCGGCAGGGGCGGCGGCGATGTCTTCATCTGATCCGTCACGGGGCCTGCTGCCCGGCAACGCCAGGGTGGTCATGGGCATCGGGGCCAACGGCCCCACGGAGATGACCGTCCACGAGATCGAGGGCGCCAAGACCCAGACCCTGGACGAGAAGACCGAGCTGGAGTTCTGGGCCAGGGTCCGGGCCAAGGCCCAGGCCAAGGCCCGCGAGATCCTGGAGCAGGCCCTGGCCGAGGCCGAGGCCGTGCGCGCCCAGGCCCGGGAGGAAGGCTTCCACCAGGGGCTGGCCGAGGCCAGCCAGGCCTGCGAGGCCCAGCTTGCCGCCATGGGCGGCACCCTGGCCGGGACCATGCAGGGCATCGAGGCGGAGCGCCCCAGGCTCTGGGCCGTGCACCGTCAGGAATTCGCCGCCCTGCTCAAGATGGCGGTGGAGAAGGTGCTGCACACGGAACTCTCCCAGCGCCGCCAGGAGATACTCTCCAACCTGCTGGACCAGGCCATCGACCTGATGGACACCCGCAAGGGCTTCACCGTGCTGGTCAGCCCCCAGGACGAGGAGACCGTGGCCCACCTGCTGGAGGAGGCCAAGAAGGCCCACCAGGGCATGGGCCACTGGCGCGTCAAGGCGGACCCTTCCCTGGAAGCCGGGGGGGTGCGCCTGGAATCCGACGCGGGAATCGTGGACAACTCCGTGGACACCCGCTTCGAACAGATTTCCGACCTTCTGGACCGCGTCGGCTTCGACGACGCCCAGCCCTGAACCAATGGACGCCCAAGCCTGCCTGAGCCTGCTCGACGGCCTGGACCCCGTGCGCACCTACGGCAAGGTGAGCAAGATTGTGGGCCTCATCGCCGAGGGCAAGGGCATCAAGGCCCCCCTGGGCGCGGTCTGCCAGCTCATGCCCGAGGGCTGCTCCGAGGCGGAGGCCGGCATCCCGGCCGAGGTGGTGGGCTTCCGGGACGACTCCTGCCTGCTCATGCCCTACGGCGACCTGCGCGGCATCGGCCAGGGCTGCCTGATCCGCAACACGGCCACCCCGCCGCTGCTGCCCGTGGGCAGGCGCTTCCTGGGCCGCGTCATCGACGCCTTCGGCAACCCCATCGACGACAAGGGCCCCATCGACCCCAGGCGCTACTCCCCCCTGTTCAACGACCCGCCCCCGCCCATGAGCCGCCCGCGCATCAGCGAGCCCATGGACGTGGGCGTGCGCGCCATCAACGGCCTGCTCACCCTGGGCAAGGGCCAGCGCGTGGGCATCATGGCCGGTTCGGGCGTGGGCAAGTCCACGCTCATGGGCATGATCGCGCGCAACACCAAGGCCGACGTGAACGTGATCGGCCTGGTGGGCGAGCGCGGCCGCGAGGTGGTGGAGTTCATCGAGAAGGATCTCGGTCCCGAGGGCCTGGCCCGCTCCGTGCTGGTGGTGGCCACCTCGGACCAAAGCCCCCTGGTGCGCATGCGCGGGGCCTACGCGGCCACGGCCATGGCCGAATTCTTCCGGGACCAGGGCGCGGACGTGATCCTGATGATGGATTCCGTGACCCGCTTCGCCATGGCCGGGCGCGAGGTGGGCCTGGCCGCCGGGGAACCCCCCACCACCAGGGGCTATACGCCTTCTGTTTTCGCCCACTTGCCCAAGCTGCTGGAGCGCGCCGGGCGCAGCGCCACCGGCTCCATCACCGGCATCTACACCGTGCTGGTGGACGGCGACGACTTCAACGAGCCCATCGCCGACGCCGTGCGCTCCATCCTGGACGGGCACATGGTGCTCACCCGCGACCTGGCGGACCAGGGCCACTTCCCGGCCATCGACGTGCTCAAAAGCATCAGCCGCCTGCGCTCCGACGTGACCGGCAGGGAGGACCTCCAGGCCGGGCGCGAGATCATCCGCATGCTGGCCACCTACCGCCGCGTGGAGGACATGGTGAACATCGGGGCCTACCAGGCCGGGGCCAACCCCGAGATCGACCAGGCCCTGCGCATGATCGGCCCCATCCGGGCCTACCTGCAACAGCACGTGGGCGAAGCCGAGACCCTGGAGGGCTCCTTCGCGGCCCTGCACGGGCTGCTGGCCCAGACCACGGGCTGAACGCGCCCCGCCCTCCCCTCCCCGCCTCACCGCCTGAGGCTCCCCTCGCTGATTGCGCTTGCGGTTCATTGCGGCTACTATGCCTGCAAGTACGGAAGTGTGTACCCGCTCCCGCCCGCCTCCACCGCGAAGACGTAAGGACCGCGCATGAAATTGAGCGACCTCAGCATCGGCGCCCAACTGCGAGCCGGTTTCGGTCTGATGACTGTAATCACCGTGTTCGTGGGCCTGTTCTCCATATACCAGGCCCGAAGCCTTTCCACCTTGACGGCCGACCTCTACGACCACCCCTACACGGTCACCAACGCCATGCGCGACATCCGGGGCCACATCCGCATGGTGGAGACCATCCTGGCGGACATGGACCCCGGCGTCAGCCCGTCAAAGCTGGACCAGTTCGCCCGCCAGCTCCAGGAGGCGGAAAAAAACACCCGCGAGCTGTTCCTGCTGGTGCACGAGCGCTTCCTGGGCAGCCAGGCGGACATCACCGTGGCCGAGGTCTCCTTCAACGAATGGTGCGTGCTCATCGACAAGGTCATGGAGGTCCACAAGGACAAACTGGGCGAGGCGGCCCAGCGCGAGGCGGTCCGGGCGGCCAGGGCGCACACCCTCCTGCTTATCGTCAAGACCCAGGCCATGATCGACTTCGCCACCAACAAGGCGGCCGAGTTCAATAAAAAGGCGGCCGCCGAGGGGACCAGGGCCATGTACTTCCTGGTGGCGTGCATCCTGCTGGCCTGCCTGTGCGGCATGGTGGTGGCCAGATACATCACGGCGACCATCGTGCCGCCCCTGAAGCTGGTCACCCAGAGGCTGACGCAGATTTCGCGCGGCGACCTGGGCGAGGAGCTCGACTACCACTCCGGGGACGAGGTGGGCCAACTGGCGGACGCCTTCCGCTCCAAGCGCAGCAACCTCAACGCCAAGATCCGTCTGGCCGAGTCCATCACGGCCGGAGATTTCAGCAGCGCGGACGAAGCCGTCGACTCCGCCGATGCCCTGGGCACGGCCCTGGTGCGGATGTCGGCGGCCCTGCGCGGCGCCGCCGCGGCGGCGGAGCACTCGAACTGGGTCAAGACGGGACGCTCCAGCCTGGCGGCCCTGCTGGCGGGCGAGCACGACCTGCGCGAGCTGAGCGACTCCGTGGCCTCATTCCTGGCCAAATACATGAACGCCCAGATCGGGGCGCTCTACATCCTGTCGGAAGGCAGCCTCAAGCTCGCCGGCAGCTACGCCTTCACCATGCGCAAGGACCTCGCCGGCGATTTCGGGCTGGGGCAGGGGCTGGTGGGCCAGGCGGCTCTGGAGCGCCAGGTCATCTCCCTGGCCAACGTGCCCGAGGGCTACATCCGCATCAACTCCGCCCTGGGCGACGCCCAGCCCCGCAACATCGTGGTGGTGCCCATACTGCACGACGGGCAGGTCAAGGGCGTGCTGGAGCTCGGCAGCCTGGAGGTGATCTCCGGCAACAGGCTCGAATTCCTGCGCGTGGCCTGCGACGCCGTGGGCGTGGCCATCAACACCGTCGAAAGCCAGGAGAAGCAGCGCGCCCTGCTGGAGCAGACCCGGCTCCAGGCCGAAAAGCTCCAGATCCAGCAGGAGGAACTGCAGGCCAGCAACGAGGAGCTGGAACAGCAGGCCAGCGCCCTGCGCAGCTCCGAGGAGGAGCTTCGCCAGCAGCAGGAGGAGATGGCGGCCATCAACGACGAGCTGGCCGGCAAGAACAGCTCCCTGGAGCTGCAGCGCGCCGAGCTGGGCCTGAAGAACGTGGAGCTGGACAACATCCGCAAGGGCCTGGAGATCAAGGCCAGCGAGCTGGAGCAGACCACGCGCTACAAGTCGGAGTTCCTGGCCAACATGTCGCACGAGCTGCGCACCCCGCTCAACAGCCTGCTGCTGCTCTCGCGCAGCCTGATGGAGAACCAGCGCGGGAACATGGAGCAGGACCAGGTGGAGTACGCCTCCATCATCAACCGCAGCGGCCAAGACCTGCTGACGCTCATCAACGAGATACTGGACCTCTCCAAGATCGAGGCCGGGCGCATGACCGTGACCCCGCAGGACATCTCCCTGGCGGAGCTGTGCCAGGTCATGCTGGCGGGGTTCAAGCCCCTGGCCGAGGAAAAGGGCCTGGCCTTGACCTGCGAGACGGCCCCCCACCTCTCCCCGGTGATCCGCACCGACAGACAGCGCCTGGAGCAGATCATGCGCAACCTGCTCTCCAACGCGGTCAAGTTCTGCGACAAGGGCACGGTGACCTTGAGCTTCCGCAGGCCCACCCCGTCCGAGTGCGCGGGCCTGGAGGGCCTCACCCCGGAGAAGGCGCTGGCCGTTTCGGTCAAGGATTCCGGCGTGGGCATCCCCGAGGAGAAACAGCTGGAGATTTTCGAGGCCTTCCGCCAGCTCGAAGGCGGCACGGACAGGCGCTACGGGGGCACGGGCCTGGGGCTGACGATCTCCCGGGAGCTGGCCAGGCTGCTGGGCGGCGAGATCAGGCTGGCCAGCACCCCGGGCCAAGGGTCAACCTTCACCCTGGTCATCCCCGCGCATCTCGAAACCCCGGCCCAGGAGACGCGGCGCGGCGAATGCGTTGCCGCGGCCCCGGCCCAGCCAAGGGCCAAGCTTCCGGCGGCGCACCCCGGAGAGCCGGAGCCCGCGGCCCCCTCCCTGCCCGACGACCGCGAACAGGACCCGGGTGACGAAGCCTTCATCCTGATCGTGGAGGACGACCTGGCCTTCGCGGGCGCGCTCATGGGCCAGTGCCGGGCCAAGGGGTTGCACGTGCTGCACGCCTCCACCGGCGAGGACGGCCTCGCCCTGGCCCGCTCCCACCCCGTGGGCGGGATCGTGCTCGACATCCGCCTGCCGGGGATGGACGGCTGGCAGGTGCTGGAGGAGCTCAAGCAGGACCCCGCCCTGCGCCACATCCCCGTGCACGTCATGTCCGCGGAGGAAGGCACCCTGGACGCCATGCGCAAGGGCGCGGTGGGCTTTCTGGGCAAGCCCGCCTCGCGGGAGAGCCTGGACGCCGCGCTGGAGCAGCTCGAAGGGATCATGTCCAAGAAGGTCAAAGACCTTCTTGTGGTGGAAGACAACGCGGCCATGCGCAAGGGCGTGTGCAGCCTGCTCTCGGACGCCAACATCCGCATCCACGAGGTGGAGACGGGCGAACAGGCCCTGGAAGCCCTGCGGGAGCGAGACTACGACTGCATGATCCTGGACCTCGGCCTGCCCGACATGACGGGCTTCGAACTTCTGGACAGGCTGGGCGCCATCAAGGGCGGCCACATCCCGCCCGTGATCGTCTACACCGGCAGGGAGCTGACCAAGGAGGAGGAGAACGCCCTGCGCGGCCACGCCGAATCCATCATCATCAAGGGGGTCAAGTCGGAGGAGCGGCTCATCGACGAGACCACCCTCTTCCTGCACCAGATGGTCAAGAGCATGCCGCCCAAGAAGCGCGAGCTCATCGCCACCCTCTACGACAAGGACAAGGCCCTGCGCGGCAAGACCATCCTGCTGGTGGACGACGACATGCGCAACCTCTTCGCCCTGTCGCACGTGCTCCAGGAGCACGGGCTGAACGTGCTCAAGGCCGAGGACGGGCGCAAGGCCCTGGAGACGCTCCAGTCCGGCCAGGAGGTGGACCTGGTGCTGCTCGACATCATGATGCCCGTGATGGACGGCTACGAGACCCTGGCCGCCATGAGGCAAATACCCAGCCTGGACGGGCTGCCCGTGATCGCCCTGACCGCCAAGGCCATGCTGGAGGACAGGGAGCGCTGCATAGCTGCGGGCGCCAACGACTACCTCTCGAAGCCGGTCGACCTGGACCGGCTGCTTTCGAAGCTGCGGGTCTGGCTCTATTCGCAATAAGCCGGGCACCCGGCGGAGACGGCCATGGAACAGCACGAACAGGAGCAACTGGAGATCGACCTCTTTCTGGATGGGGTCTACCGCCGTTACGGGTTCGATTTCCGCAATTACGCCCGCGCCTCCCTGCAGCGGCGCATCCGGGGGCTCATGGCCGCCACCGGGCACGGGAGCGTCATCGAGATGCTGCCCGCGGTCTTCTCGGACAGGGCCTTCCTGGCCCGCGTGGTGGACGCCCTCTCCATCAACGTCACCGAGATGTTCAGGGATCCGCCCTTCTTCCTGGCCCTGCGCGAAAAAGTGGTGCCCTACCTCAAGACCTACCCCTTCATCAAAGTCTGGCACGCCGGGTGCGCCAGCGGGGAGGAGGTCTACTCCCTGGCCATCCTCTTCAAGGAGGAAGGCATCTACGAGCGCACCACCTTCTTCGCCACCGATTTCAACGCCGCAACCCTGGAGAAGGCCAAGGCGGGCATCTATCCCCTGGACACCATGAAGAAGTTCGCCGGGAACTACCTGGCCGGAGGCGGCAAGGCCGCCCTGTCGGACTATTTCCACGCCGAGTACGACAGCGCCATCGTCGACGGCTCGCTGAAGAAGAACGTCACCTTCGCCATGCACAACCTGGCCACGGACGGCGTCTTCGGGGAAATGCACCTGATACTGTGCCGCAACGTGCTCATCTACTTCGACACCCAGCTCCAGTGCAGGGTGGCCGCGCTTTTCGACGACAGCCTCGTGCACGGCGGCATCCTGGCTCTCGGCAGCAAGGAGAGCCTGCGCTTCACCGAGCTGGCCGACTACTACGACACGCTCGACGAAAAATGGCGGCTCTACAAGAAAACCGGCACCACCTACCAGGCCGCGCACTGGGGTACGCCCACGTGAGCCCGGCGCGCAGGACCGAGGCGGTGGTCATGGGGGCCTCGGCCGGGGGGTGGGCGGCCTTCTCCCGCATGCTCACGGCCCTTCCCGCCGGCTACCCCCTGCCCATAGCCATCGTGCTGCACGTGCACCCCGGGCAAGGGGAGGACTTCCCCCAGCACCTGGCCCCCGGCTGCAAAATCGCGGTGCGCTCCGCGCAGGAGAAGGACCCCTTCCTGCCGGGCGTCGTCCACTTCGCCCCGCCGGACTACCACCTGCTCGTCGAATGGGACCGGACCCTCTCCCTCTCGGCGGACCCCAAGGTCTGCCACTCGCGCCCCTCCATCGACGTGCTCTTCGAGAGCGCGGCCACGGTCTACGGGCCGGGGCTGCTTGGCGTGCTGCTCACGGGCGCCAGCAGCGACGGCACGGAGGGCATCAAACGCATCAACGAACTCGGCGGGCTGACCGTCGTGCAGGACCCGGATACCGCCGAACACCCGGTCATGCCGCGCTCCGCGATCCTGCACGCCTCCCCCCGGCGCGTGCTCGGCCTCGACGCGATCACGCAGTTGCTGCTCGACCTGGCCCAAAGGCCGCATACCCCATCCCCCGGCTTCGAGCGTGGGGCCGTACCGCCCGAAAGGAGCCGCCCGCGACGACAGCGCCGAAAATACTCATCGTGGACGACAAGCCGGAAAACCTGGTC
>JBKICO010000444.1:0-4251 GCA_046567065.1 Acidobacteriota bacterium | reverse complement strand
CGTCGGCTTCTTCGACGCGGGCAACTCCATCTACCGGATGCGCGACGGCCTGAACATCTGGTTCGTCAAGTCGCTGGGCGGCGGCGTGCGCTGGCACTCCCCCCTGGGCCTGATTCGTGTGGAAGCCGGTTACGCCCTCGACAACATCCAGCACAACCAGAACCCGTTCCAGATCGGCTTCACCATGGGGCAGACCTTCTAAGAATGGCTTGACTTTCTCGGCAAAAGGGTATGTGAGCATCGCCGTGCCCCGATGCGACGAAGAGTTGTCCTGAGTGAACAGATTTGCAGACAAAGGAGAAAATGAGAAATGCCTAACCTGCTGAAATATGTGCTGCTTGCATGCCTTGTTGTGGCCATGCCGGCAATGGCCCGGGCCGCGGACAAGATCGGTGTCGTCAGCTCCGACGAGGTTGTGCAGAACTCCGACGCCGGCAAGCGCGCCATGCAGGAACTGCAGAGCAAGGCCGAGTCCAAGCAGAAAGAGCTTACCCGCCAGAGCGAAGACCTCAAGAAGATGGACGAGGAATTCCGCAAGAAGAGCGTGACCCTCTCCGCTGAAGCCAAGCAGAAGGCCCAGGCCGAGATCGAGGCCAAGTTCAAGAGGATGATGGACGACCAGAACAACTTCAACCAGCAGATGAGCCAGGAGCAGACCCGGGTTCTCGACCCTCTGTTCAAGGTCTTCCAGCAGGTCATCGGCGACTACGCCAAGAAGAACGGCTACTCCATGATCCTTGAGAAGCGCGCGGTGCACTTCTATGCCCCCGGCACCGACGTGACCGCCGACATCACCAAGGAATTCGACTCGGCCGCAAAGCGCGGCAAGTAGCCTGCCCATCCGTCCATCAGGCGGCTTCCCCGACGGAAGCCGCCTTTTTTTTACCCATAGGAGGCATCATGGCCGACATGCCCATGCCAGTAACCGAGATCCTCAAGCTGCTGCCGCACCGCTACCCCTTCCTGCTGGTGGACCGCGTGCTGGCCTACGAGAAGGACACCTCGCTCACCGCCATCAAGAACGTCACCTTCAACGAGCCGTTCTTCCAGGGGCACTTCCCGGACAAGCCCGTGATGCCCGGGGTGCTGCAGCTTGAAGCCATGGCCCAGGCGGGCGGGCTGCTGCTGGCGCTCTCGCGCGAGGGGCTCGGGGACAAGCTGTTCATGTTCACCGGCATCAACAACGCCAAGTTCCGCCGCCCCGTGGTGCCGGGCGACCAGTTGACGCTCACCTGCTCCGACGTGAAGCAGAAGCTGAGCCTCTGGAAGATGAAGGGCACCGCCACCGTCAACGGCGAACTCTGCTGCGAGGCCGAGCTCACCGCCGCCGTGGTGGACCGCAACAAGTTCTAGCCTCGGTGGGTCCGGCCGCGCGTCTGATCCCTCGATGGGGACGGATTGGCCGCGGCTAGGCGACGGATTACCGCGCGCTCGGCGCGAAGTGGAAAAGGGAGTCCAGAGGGCGCAGCCCTTTGGCCGCCGGAGGCTCCATCACCAGCCTGACGGGCTGATTGGAAGAGAGCCTCCGGCGGCCAAAGGGTCTTCGACCCTCTGGACTCCCTCTTTGCTTCGCGTTCAGGAGCGGCGAATCTAGCAGGCTGCCAGGGCATCCCTCAGAGCGGCCACGAAACCCCTCACGTCGGCCTCGGTGGTGTCGAAGGAGCACATCCAACGCACCTCGGGCCTGTCCGCCGGTTCAGGATTCCAGACATAGAAGAAATACCGCTTCTGCACGGCCTCTATGGCCGCTGCGGGAATGCGGGCGAACACGGCGTTGGCCTGCACCGGGCGGGTGATCTCCACCCAGGGCAGCGTGGCTGCTTCGCGGGCCAGCAACTCCGCCATGGCGTTGGCGTTGCGGGCGTTGGACAGCCAGAGCCCGCTTTCGAGCAGCGTGGTGAACTGCGCAGCCACATAACGCATTTTGGAGGCCAACTGCATGGCCTGCTTGCGCAGGAAGCGCATGGCCTCCCCGGCCCCGGCCTCCAGCGCACGGGGGAAGAGCACCACGGCCTCGCCGTACATCAGCCCGTTCTTGGTGCCCCCGAAGCTCAGGGCGTCCACGCCGCAATCCACCGTCATCTCCTTGAAGCTCACGCCCAGCGCCGCTGCCGCGTTGCAGATGCGGGCGCCGTCCATGTGCAGGAACATGCCGTTGGCGTGGGCCAGGTCAGCCAGCGCCCGGATCTCCTCCAGGGTGTAGAGGGTGCCCAGTTCGGTGCATTGGGTGATGGAGATCACCTTGGGCTGGTTGTGGTGCTGGTTACCAAGGTGGTGCAGCACGGGCAGCACGCTCTCCGGGGAGATGCGCCCGTGTTCGTGGGGCAGTGCAAACAGTTTGCAGCCCAGGTTGCGCTCGGGCGCGCCGCACTCGTCCACGTTGATGTGCGCGGTCTCCGCGCAGACCACGCCGTGATAGGGCCTGGTCAGCGAAGCCAGCGAGAGGACGTTGGCCCCGGTACCCAGGAAAGTGAAGAAAACCTGGCAATCTTCCCCGAACACGCCCCTGAAGGAGGCCTCGGCGGCCTGTGTCCAGGGGTCGTCCCCGTAGGCCAGGGCATGGCCGGTGTTGGCGGCGGCCAAAGCGTTCAGGATGTCGGCATGGACGCCGGAATTGTTGTCGCTGGCAAAGCTGTGCATGGTCTGTCCTGTGGTCTTCCAGGCCGGGCGGCCTGCGTGGAAGGGGCTGACGGGAAGTGGAATCCGAGCCGGTCAGGTCGTTGTGGTGACGGATAGGGAGTCGAAATCCTGTTCATCGGCCATCCGCTGCGATTCGAGTTCGATGGCCTCTATGTGGCGGGCGAACACGGCCACGAGTTCCCGGTCGAGCTTGCCCTGGGCCGCGTCCCTGTGGAGGATCTGCAGGGCTTCCTCGCGGGGCAGGGCGGGCTTGTAGTGACGCTCCATGGTCACTGCGTCGTAGATGTCCACGATCATCAGGATGCGGGCCATGAGCGAAATCTGGTCGCCCTTGAGCCCTGCGGGGTAGCCAGAGCCGTCCAGGCGCTCATGGTGCTGCAGGATGATGTCCGGCAGGTCGCGCATGCGCTTGGGGAACGGGATGTGCTGGAGGATGCGGTAACTCTCGGCCGGGTGGCGTTCTATCTCCTTGCGCTCCTCGGGCAGCAGGTTGCCTCGCGGCAGGAGAAAGGCCAGGGTTTCGGCTTCAGAGAGGATGGGCAGGGTGAGGCCGTAGGCGTTCAATTCCTGCTTGCCGACTTCGACAACCAGGGAGGCCTGCTCGCGGGTGAGGCCGTCGGAAGAGTTGATGCGCTTGAGTATCTCGAAGTCGTCCTTCCAGGGGGTGCCGGAAATCTCCGAGAGCAGGGCCATGCGCATGCCGATGAGGTCCATCTGGCTGTCCGGGAGCCGGGTGGACTTGGTGAGCACCTGCTCGCGGACGCCGATCTTGCCTACGTCGTGCAGCAGCCCGGCGTAGTAGATCTCGGTGAGGGCGGCGTCGTCGAAGGAAACGCGGGGGAAATGGTATTGGTCCTGGTGCACGGACTTGGCCAGGGCCACGGCCAGGCGGGCCACGCGGTGGGAGTGCCCGGCGGTGAAGAGGTCGCGGGCGTCGATGGCGGTGGCCAGGGCCTGGAGCAGGGCCTTGAGCAGCGTCTGGATGCCCTCGAAATGCACGGCGTTGCCCATGGCCGTGCCGGCGACCGAGGCCAGGGTGGTCACATACTGTAGGTGGTTGGCTTCCAGGGCCACGTTGCGCGCGCTGGCCAGCACCAGCAGGCCGACGCGGTTCTCAGCGGCCACGATGGGCACGGCCAGAAGGGCGGTGATGCCGGGCGCCTCGTCGTGCCAGCGCGGGTCGGCCACGAGGTCGCTTATGATCTCGCCCTTGCCTGTCCGCATGATGTCCTGAAAGAGGATGGTGGAGAGGAAGCGCTCCAGGTGGTGCTCCTCGGCGGGGCCGAAGGAGGCGATGGGCACTGGGGTTTTGCTGCCGTTGTCGCGCAGGAAGATCATGCCCATTTCGGTGGGCAACGCCCCTGAGGAGCACTCGCCGATGAGCGCGCGGCCCACGTCGCGTAGGCGAAGCGAGGCGTTGAGGCCCACGGTGGCCCGGTGCAGCAGCGAAAGCTCGCGGTATTTCTGCAGCGTGTCGGAGGCCAGAGCCCGGCGGGCGTCGTCCTGGTGCAGGAGCATCTCCAGGCTGGAGGCCATGAATTCGGCCACCTGCTGGGCATTGTTCGAGGCTCGGTGGGAGCGGCAGCCGTCCTTCTCGGCGACGATCACATG
>JBKICO010000443.1:0-5121 GCA_046567065.1 Acidobacteriota bacterium | reverse complement strand
CAGGGGCAGCCCCCAGGCCTTGGCGGCGTTCTCGATGAGCAACTCCTGCTCGGTCATCGTGCATCTCTCCTTTCGATGTTCCCAAGCGCGAACGGCGCGCTCCGGCCGGGCATCCTGTGAGCGGTTCCGCCCAGCGCGCCGTGTCGTGGGGTGCATCATAGGCAAGGCGCGTTTGGTGTAAACGGTACATGGGGGCATGCGGCCATTTACTTTCTGGCGTATATGCAGCGGAGGGGAACCCCTGGCAAAGCAGGGGCGCGCGTGGTAGAAAAAGACAAACCAGAATAAGGAGCTGCCATGGGCAAGCTGCGTGAAATACGGAAGATCGTGCTGGAGGCGCTCGCCGGGGACGACTGGCCCCAGGGCCTGGCGGCGCTGGAATCCATCCCGGCCAAGCAACTGCTGGGGCCGCTGTTCGCCTGCCTGCTGGAGCCGGACCAGTTGGTGCGCTGGCGGGCGGTGACGGCCTTCGGGGCCGTGGTGGCGCGCCTGTACGAGGCCAAGCCCGAGGACGCCCGCCAGTTGATGCGCCAGCTCATGTGGCGCCTCAACGAGGAGTCCGGCAACATCGCTTGGGGCATCCCCGAATCATTCGGGGAAATCCTGGCCAAGCAGCCCGACCTGGCCAAGGAGTTCCACCGGGTGCTGGCCTCCTACATCAACGAACGCGACTGCAAGACGGGCGACAACTACCTGGAGCTCTGCCCGCTCAGGCGCGGGGCCTACTGGGGCCTGGCCCGCCTGGCGCAGGACAGGCCGGACCTGACCATGACCGCCTTCGACGACCTTTCCCAAGCCCTCGCCAGCGAGGACCCGGAGAGCAGAGCCCTGGCCGTCTGGGCGGTGGGGCCCATGCTCAAGTACGCGCACGCGCGCGTGAAGGCGGTGGGCGGCGTGCTGGAGGCCCTGGCCGGGGACGAATCCCCCGTGGAGCTCTACCGCGACGGCAGCCTCGCCCGCACCAGCGTGGCCGCCCTGGCCAGGGAGGCCTTGAAGAAAATTCCTTGACGGTTCGGCAGGAATGATTATTAAGAAATTTATCATCCTGTTTATTTAAACGGCAAGGAGACAGTCATGGATGAACTCAGGAACTTCGAGGAACACGATGTGGACTGGGAAATGACCCCCGAAGCCGCCGTGACCCTCTATCTCGAATGGGGCAACAACTGCTGGCTGGGCGAGTTCAAGCCGGTGCGCCACCGCAGTGACTCGACCACCTATTTCGTGATCAGCACCTGGGAGCCCGAGCCCAAGCTGATGCTCATCCACCGCACCTGCGACGAAGCCAAGGAGTTGGCCGTGCTGCCCCTGCCCACGCACCTGCGTGAGAATTTCATGCATGATGTCGGTTTCAACAAGGGCATCTACCCGCCGACCCCCGAAATCAAGGATTGGCTCCGAACACAGATGCATAATTGATCCGCGAGAAACAATTTGTTGAAAAAAGACCGGCCGCCCGGTCTTTTTTTATTGCGATAAGAGGGCCAGCGGCGATATTTATGGCGCGCAAGGCCAGAGGTGGCCATGGAGGAGTTAATGAGACCCGCGTCGATCATGGTTGTGGAGGACGAGCGCATCATCGCGCTCGACCTGTGCTTCAAGCTCAAGAGGCTCGGCCACACTGTATGCGGGGTGGCCCACAACGGCGAAGAGGCCATCCGTCTGGCCGGTGAACTGCGCCCCGACGTGATCCTGCTCGACATCATTCTTGAAGGCGGCATGGACGGCATAGACGCCCTGGAAGCCATCCGGAGGAGCAGGCCCGTGCCCGCGTTGTTCGTCTCGGCCTGCGCCGACGAAGCCACCCGATCCCGCGCCCAGGCGGCCGGCTGCTCGGGCTTCGTGCACAAACCGGTGGACCTCGACCAACTGGCGGACCGCGTCCGTTCCGTGCTGGAGCTGGCCGCGCGCCAATGATCGTCCTTTCGGACATTCACGCCAATCTCGAAGCCCTGGAGGCCGTCCTGGCCGACATCCGCGCCACGGGCGCGCAGGGTCCCCTCATATTCCTGGGAGACATGGTAGGCTACGGGGCCGACCCCGAGGCCGTGGTGCGGCGCGTGCGATCACTTGGCGCGCTGGCCGTGCAGGGCAACCACGAGGCCGGGGTCTGCGACGGGGGCAGGGCGAAGCGCTTCAACCCCGTGGCCTGGGATGTGGTGTGCTGGACGCGCGAGCGCCTCAGCGCCGAAAGCCGGGAGTGGCTGGCGGGGTTGCCGCGCTTCCTGAGCCTCGACGGCTGCCGCCTGGTTCACGGCATGCCGCCGCAGAGCGTGGACAAATATCTGGTTCAGGCTGAAGAGCCGGAAATTCGCGCCATCATGGAGAATCTGGAGGAACCTGTGAGCTTCGTGGGGCACACCCACCTGCTGCGGCTGGTGAGCCTCGGTCCGGGCGGGGAGTATTCGAACAAGCGCCTGGATTGCGGCGGGCGCGTGCTGGATTCCGGTTCGCGCCACCTGGTGAACTGCGGCGCGGTGGGGCAGCCCCGCGACGGGGACACCCACGCCAAGTACGTGGTCTACGATCCGCGCACCAGGGAGCTGGATGTCCGCTTCGTGGCCTACGACGCCCTCTGCGCCGCCCGCAAGATCATCGCCGCCGGCCTGCCCGCCGTCTACGCCGAGCGGCTCACGGACGAACCCCTGTGAGGCGCATCGGGCGATACGAGGTGCTGGGCCTGCTGGGTCGCGGCGGCATGGGCGCGGTGTACAAGGTGCGCGTGCCCGCCCTGGGCAAGATCCTGGCGCTCAAGCTGCTGGCCCCCACGGCCTTTCTGCGCACCCTGGTGGGCATGGACGAGCTGCGCCGCCAGTTCGAGGCCGAGGCCGTGACCCTGGCCGGGCTCAACCACCCCCACATCGCCGCCGTGTGGGACTACGGCCACGCCGGGCGCAGGCCCTACTTCCTCATGGAGTACTTCTGCCGCGACCTGGGCCAAGTGCTGGGCGAGCGCCCCGAGGTGGAGCTGCAAAGCCGCCGCCTGCCCCTGCCTCGCGCCGCCAGCTACGCCCTGCAGACCCTGGACGGCCTGGCCCGCCTGCACCACGCGGGCATCGTGCACCGCGACATCAAGCCCTACAATCTGCTCATCACCGACGAGGACCAGATCAAGATCACCGACTTCGGCCTCTCGCGCGTGCGGGGCGAATCCCTTGCCCGCGCGCCCGGGCTCAAGGTGGGCTCGCCCTATTACGCCGCGCCGGAGCAGGAGCGTGATCCGGCCTCGGTGACGCCCTGTGCGGACCTCTATTCAGTGGCCGTGACCTTCTACCGCATGCTCACGGGGCTGCTCCCGGAGTGGCCGCTCACGGGCGAGGCCCTGCCAAGCCGGGCCTCGCAGGACATGGACCCCGAGTGGGACGCCTTCTTCGCCCGCGCCTTGCATCCCGAACCGGAGCGCAGGCCCGGCAGCGCCAGGGCCATGGCTGAGGAGATCGAGGCCCTGCTCGGGGAGTGGCGCGCCCGCCTGAAGCAGGCCTGCCGCCTGGAGGAGTCTGGGGCCGTGGCCCCGCTGTGCCCCAGGCCCGCCTCGGGTGAGAGGCTGCGCTCCGGCCCGGTGAAGGCCTTCGGGAAGGCGGCTGCGGACCTCCTGGGCCTGGACGAGCTGTGGCGTCCGAAGTGCTATGCGCCGGAGGGGCTTGCACCCCTGGGCCACACCGTGCGCGACAGGGAACATGGGCTGGTCTGGCAGCGTGGCGGCAGCCCGTACCCGCTGGACTGGGAGGGCGCGCACGAATACGTTGCCGAACTCAACTCCCGCCGCTTCGACGGGGTAAGCACCTGGCGGCTGCCAACCGTGGCGGAGCTTGCCTCCACCATGCGCCCACCTGCCGAGTTCACTTCCCACTGCGTGGACCCCGCGTTCGAGGCGGCCATGCGGCTGCTCTGGAGCGCTGATAAGCGCGCCTATACGCAGGCCTGGTTCGCGGACATGGAGCTGGGCGCGTTCGCCTGGGCCGAGCACACCTGCAGAAGGTGGGTGCGGGCCGTGCGAACGGCCTGCTGAACGCTCTCACTCACGCGCGCACTTCTCTGCTTTACCCATATTGCCGCCCCGCAGGAGACCACCTTCCCCCCTGTGGCCAGGGTGTTGTTTGCGGTGTCGTCGCAGGCCCTGAACTCGGGCCGCTCCCGCAGCAGCCAGTCCAGTTGGTCCTGGTCCATGTTCATGGCGTGGACGTTCTCCTTGAAGTCGCCGCGCGGCATGTAGAAGGGGATCACCGCCTCAATGCGGCAATCCTTGAAGAAGCAGCGCTGGTCTTACGGCAGGCTGCGCGGAAATTTGGTCAGCATGAGGATGGGCAGGTTGTTCTGGGTGGCGCTGGCGCGCAGCTCTTCCTCGCCGAGGGTGATGCGGTGTTCGGTCATAGGCTGTCATATATGGGGGCTTGCGGCCCGGTCTGGTTTGTCAGTCGATTAGAAGGGTTGCCTTCAACCGCGTAGCAGGCCTGTCTCTTTGCAAGGATTGACAAAAAATATTGCCAAGTATATTTGGGAATGAATTGGATTGGTTTGGCGCGAAGAGGTTTGAAGAGGCTGTATTCGTCTGGGCAACAATCATTTTGGAGCGAGTATTAAGGGGATTCTTAGGGCACTTTTTTCGCGTATTGTAATTATGAACTAGATTGAGAAAAGGCTGACGCCTTCAGTTTTTCTGGTTCAGGGCGCGGCTTAGGATGTCGCAGGCGAGGGAAAGTAAATGAACGAAGATAAGCTGGCCGTCTTGGCCAAGTCGATTGATCACTTCTATCGAAAAGTTGGGGCGTGGATTTGTTTTGGCTTGATAGTAGTCTGGTTTTTCCTGCGCGTACGTTTCCCGCAAATCGCCGGCAAGCTCGGCCTTTGTGAACTGGTCAACACCATGATATGCAAATGAAGTATAAGCATATATTGTCAATTGCCTCGCAGCTCTCCGTTTATTGCTGCGTTGCGTTTTTGTATGCTCTGCTGGTGGTCGAGAACATCATTCCGTATATCAAAGCTTGTTGTAAATAAAAGCCCCGGCAGTATGCCGGGGCGCTGGTTAGTCTGCGTATCCGTCTTTTTGTATGTCGAGCCATCGCTGTGGATCATGCTCTGTGAATGTTTTGCGTCCAAAATACTCACCACCCTTTGTCC
>JBKICO010000442.1:0-2862 GCA_046567065.1 Acidobacteriota bacterium | reverse complement strand
GGCACCACATCGAAATTCCAGAAGAAGACGGTGTTTTTCACCCACTCGGGCACCTCGCGCCGCACCAGGCGGATATCCAGGGAGAGAGAGTAGGTGAAGCCCCGCTCCATCTGGCTCCATTCGCCAAGGTCCATGGAGAGGGTGCCCCAGGCTTCCTTCATGAGCAGGCCCACGTCGCGCCCGCGATAGTGCTCCTGGCGCTTGGAAGGCAGCACGATCTGGTAGGGGCCGCCCTCGTGCAGCACCAGCTCGCTGGACATCTCGGCGCGGGCCACGTCCTTGTTCCAGACGTAATCGCGCTTGCGGGCCAGCACCGCCTTGCACTCCAGGGCCAGCACCTCGCCGCGCGTGAGGGCCTCGTGCACGGCCTCTTCGGCCTTGATGTCCAGCCCGAAACGCACCTTCACCCGGCCTTCCTGGTTGTCCACCACCAGGTTGGTGAGCGTTATGCGCTGCGCGTGCGCCGTCCCGGGCCAGGCGGCGAGCCCGGACACCAGGAACATGATAAGGAACAGCACGATTCGGCGCATGGACATTCCCGCGTTTATTACTGGCGCAATCGCCCCCACTTTGCCTAGCGCATGGGCCGGGCTTTGACAACAGCGATCGGCGGCGATAGCCTGTCTGAACACGATGAATCGCTTGAAACTTTTGTTCGTGGGCGAGGCCAAGGCCCCCTGGGCCGCGGAGGCCGCCCGCCACTACATCGAGGCCCTCTCCCGCTATGTGCGTTGCGAGGTGGTCTGCACCCGCGACGTCAAGGACGCCAAGGACAGGGCCCAGCGCATGCGCCGCGAGGGCCAGGCCCTGCTGGGCTCCGTCACCGCTCGCGACCGGGTGATCGGGCTGGACGAGGGCGGCCGGGCGCACGGCTCCAAGGGGCTCTCGGCCAAACTCTCCACCTGGCTGGAGGACCCGGGCCGCGCCCCCTGCTTCGTGGTGGGCGGACCGTTCGGCTTCAGCCCCGAGGTGCGCGAGCGCTTCGACGAGACCATGAGCCTGGGCCCCTACACCCTGCCCCACGATCTGGCCCGCGTGGTCCTGCTGGAGCAGCTCTACCGGGGCATGACCATATTGGCCAAACACCCATACCACCACGACTAAGCACGAATAGACACGAATAAGGACACGCAGCCATGCCCATGTTCGACACCAAATACCTGGACAAGCTGGAGGCCTACTTCGCCTCGGGCGACCTGGAGACGGACTTCGAATACGCCGACGAGGAAAAACGCGGACGCATCCTGGACTTCCTGGAGAAGCTCATGAACCTGGCCGACCAGGCCGACGTGCTGGCCACCAAGCTCATCTTCAAGGATTCGCTTCAGGAGATGTTCGGCGAGAAGACCCAGCAATAGCCCGTGCGCCCCCGGCTGGGGTAGGCCCGCGCCTGGGCCAGGGCGTAGCCGTGGGGGATGGGGGCCTCCGGCGTTTCCTCATTGGAGAAGACCACCACCAGCGGGAGCCTGCCCCCGCGCGCGTACCGCGCTGCCGTGCCCAGGAACTCCCGCCAGGGCTGGAAGGCCCGGGAGAGGCACACATCCGCCTCGCGGCCAAGAGCCTCGCAGCGACCCTCGAACACCTCGGTGCGCGGCAGGCGCATCATGGCCAGGCACTGCCGCAGGAAGGCCACGCGCTTGGCCCTGGGCTCGATGAGCACGTAGCTGCCCGCCTGCCAGAAGACCCGCAGCGGCACCCCCGGGATGCCCGCCCCCGCCCCGAAATCCAGGGTCACGGGGTTTTCGGGCAGTTCGAGCCCGGCCAGCAGGTCCGCCAGGTGCCAGCTGTCCGCCACCAACTCCTCCAGCATGGCCCGCCAGGTGCGCGGGCCCACCAGGTTGGTGCGCGCGTTCCATTTCTCGAGCAGGCCCAGATACGTGGCCAGGGCCTGGGCCTGGGTTTCGTCCAGGGTTCTGCCCAGGTCCTGGGCGGCCTGGGCCACCTGCCGGGGGTCGGGATTGCCTTGCTGCATGCGCCGGGGTATGGCCCAAGAATTGACGCCCGTCAAAGGATGCTCTACCAACGCGGCGGACCGACACCGCCTGCAAGGAGCTTGCAACCGTGACCACCACCCCCTGCGCTACAGCAGTCCTCTTCCCCGGACAGGGTTCCCAGGAAAAAGGCATGGGCCGCGACCTGGCCGAGGCCGACGCCGATTCCATGGAACTTTGGAAGACCGCCGAGAAGGTCTCCGGCCTGAAGCTGCGCGACATATACTGGGACGGCGACGACGCCTCCATGGCCGACACCCGCAACCTCCAGCCCGCCATGACGGTGACCACCCTGAACCTCTGGCGCACGGTGGCCAAGAAGATTTCCCCCATGGGCATGGCCGGGCACAGCCTGGGCGAATACGCCGCCCTGGCCGCCGCCGGGGCGCTGCCCGCCGCCCAGGTGCTGGAGCTGGTCAGCCTGCGCGGCAGGCTCATGGCCGAGGCCGGGGGCTCCGATGGGACCATGGCCGCCATCCTCAAGGTGTCGCTGGCCGACGTGGAGTCCATCGTGGCCCGCGCCGCCGAGGCCACGGGCAGCACCTTGCTGGTGGCCAACTACAACACCCCCGGGCAGTACGTGATCTCCGGCCGCAAGGACGCCGTGGACCAGGCCGCCGGGCTGTGCAAGGAAGTGAAGGGCCGGGCCATCCCCCTGGCGGTGAGCGGCGCGTTCCACTCCCCCATGATGGCCGAGGCCGCCGCCGAACTGGCCAAGGTGCTGGAGAAGGCCGACTGGCGCGCCCCCTCGGTGCCGGTGTACTGCAACGTCACGGGCGCGGCCGAGGCCGACCCCATGGCGCTCAAGGGCCTGCTCTCCCGCCAGATGACCTCCTCGGTGCGCTGGATCGACACCATTGGCGCGCTTTAC
>JBKICO010000441.1:4728-7526 GCA_046567065.1 Acidobacteriota bacterium | reverse complement strand
CCGCGAAGCCGCCCAGGACATCCTGGACCAGGCCGAGCGCGCGGGCGAGATCGTGCGCAACCTGCTGGACTTCTCCCACACGGAGAAGGCCAAGTTCAGCCCCCTGGCCCCGGACGTTGTGGTCAAGAGCTCGCTGGCCCTGCTCAAGAACCAGATCATGATCTCGGGGCTGACCATGAACGTGGACGTGCCCCCCGGGCTGGACAAGGTGGCCGGGAGCCTGCGCCACCTGCAGCAGGTCTTCCTGAACCTGCTGCTGAACGCCGTGCAGGCCACCCCGGCGGGCGGGCGCATCGACGTCTCCGGGCGCGACGCCAGCGACTTCGTCTGCTTCATCGTGCGCGACACGGGCAAGGGCATCAGCCAGGAGGACATGCAGCACATCTTCGAGCCCTTCTTCACCACCAAGGAGGTGGGCAAGGGCACCGGCCTGGGCCTGGCCGTGACCTACTCCATCGTCAAGCGCCACGGCGGGCGCATCGAGGTGGAGAGCGAGCCCGGCGAGGGCACGGCCTTCTACGTATACCTGCCCAAAGCCCCCAAGCCCGCCCCCGGGATCGAGGAAGGGGACGAGGAGGCCGCCAGATGAGTTGCAGGATCGCCGTGATCGACGACGAGGCCGTGGCCCGCAAGCGCCTGGGCGACGCCCTGACCCGCGATGGCCACGAAGTGGAGAGCTTCCCGGACGCCGAGTCCTTCCTGGCGCGCACCGCCGAGGCCCCCTTCGACCTGGCCCTTTTGGACATGGTGCTGCCCGGCCTCTCCGGCCTGGAGGCTCTGGCCCGGGTGAAGGCTTCGGGCGCGGACACCGAGGTCATCCTGGTCACCGGGCACGGCGGGCTGGATACGGCCATCGAGGCCATCAAGCTGGGGGCCTTCCACTACGTGCCCAAGCCCGTGAAGCTGGCCGAGGTGCGCAGCCTGGTGGGCCGCGCCTGTGAGAAGGCGGCCCTGGGCCGCGAGAACAGGGAGCTGCGCCGGGCCCTGCGCGAGGAGACCGGCCTCGAATCCATGATCGGGGCCAGCGCCTCCATGCGGGAGGTGTTCGAACTCATCCGCAAGATCGCGCCCGTGGGCTGCAACGTGCTGGTGCAGGGGGCCAGCGGCACGGGCAAGGCCCTGGTGGCCCGGGCCATCCACCGGCTCTCCCCCCGGCGGGAGCAGCCCTTCGTCTCCTTCAACTGCGGCGGTTTCACGGAGGAGCTCATCTCGAGCGAGCTCTTCGGCTACGAGAAGGGGGCCTTCACCGGGGCCATGGCCACGCGCATCGGGCTGCTGGAGTCCGCCGGGGGCGGCACCGTGTTCCTGGACGAGATCGGCGAGATGCCCATGAGCATGCAGGTCAAGCTGCTGCACGTCATCCAGGAGCGGCGCATCCTGCGCGTGGGCGGCACCCGGCCCATCGACCTGGACATCCGCGTGATCGCCGCCACCAACCGCGACCTCAAGCAGGAGGTGGCCAAAGGCCTCTTCCGGGAGGACCTCTACTACCGCCTCAACGTGGTGGGCATCACCCTGCCCCGCCTGGCCGAACGCCGGGAGGACATCCCCCTGCTGACCCGCCACTTCCTGGACAAGTACGGCCTGCTCTTCCACAAGAACGTGCGCGACATCCGGCCCCAGGCACTGCAGATCCTCATGAACTACGACTTTCCCGGCAACGTGCGGGAGCTGGAGAACATCGTGGAGCGGGCCGTTGCCCTGTGCGAGGGCGAGGCCGTCAGCGTGGCCGACCTGCCGCAGGACCTGCGCCAGATGGATTTCGACTCCGTGGAGGGCGAGCGCATGCAGAGCCTGGAGGAGATGGAGCGCCGCCACATCGCGCGGGTGCTGGAGCGCACCGGGCGCAACAAGGGCCTGGCCGCCCAGATACTGGACATCCCCCGCACCACGCTCTGGCGCAAGCTCAAGCAGTTCAAGCTGGATTGAGGCCCGCCGCGCGCGGGCGCCGTCCACTTCCCGGGGATCGCGGCAGTTCGGCGAGCCGCAGAGCCCACACACGGGCGCGGTTCATCCCGCCGTTCTTGAATGCGGACGACAACTCCCTGGGTCCCGGGGCAGACGCCCTGGCGCGGTCCATCCCCTCCGATCAGGCGTCCGTGGCCGGTTTCAGGCGGGCTGTCCGGCCATGTTCCAGATTGAAACGCCGTTTCGCGACCCTCTCCGCAGCAGGTGCGCGGCGTCCGTCATGCGCGGAAGCTTGAGCCAAATATTTCAGCGTGTTGCACGGCGCCATACCACGCATATCCCGTGCGCGCGGCCCGGCATGCATCTTGATATCCTCCCGGCATGAGCGAGAACAACCCCATCCCCGACCCATCCGGCCCCTCCGGCCTTTCCGGTGCTTCCGGCCCCTCCGGCCCTTCCGGTGCTTTCGGCCCATCTGGCCCCTCTGGCCCATCTGATACGGACCAGGGCGGCACCGGCGAAACCCACCCCCTGAGCGGCCTGCCCGACTGGTTCACCAGGCGCGAAGTCATCCCCCTGGACGACCAGCTCGCCCTGGTGGTCTGCCACAAGGACATGCGCCGCATCGTCGCGCTCTGCCGCGAGGTGGCGGCCTCGGGCCAGCCCGTGCTGCTCACCGGGGAGACGGGCGTGGGGAAGAGCCTGCTGGCCCGCTTCATCCACGTGGAGCGTGACCCCTACGCCCCCTTCGTGACCATGACCACGGCCGGGCTGGAGGCGGCGGCGCTCATGCCCGCCATCTTCGGCGACAGGCACACCCCGCAGCCCAAGCCGCCGCTCATCGAGGAGGCCGCCGGGGGCACCCTGGTGCTGGAGGAAATGGGGGACCT
>JBKICO010000441.1:0-4718 GCA_046567065.1 Acidobacteriota bacterium | reverse complement strand
GTGCAGCGCGCCGTGATGCGGGCCTGGGACCAGGCCGAGGGGCGCGCCACCGCGGGCGAGGAATACCCGGCCCTGCCCGCCCAGTGGATCTGCACCACAAACCAGCCCCTGCGCGCCCTGGAGGCTCCTGGCGCAATGGAGCCGGGCTTCCTGGAGCGCTTCCGGCGGGTGCACGTGCCGCCCCTGCGCGAACGCAAGCAGGACATCCCGGCCATCGTGGCCTACTTCTCGCGCCTGAAGGCCTCGCGCGAGGCCTCGCTGGAGAGCCTTGAGGCCCTGTCCCGGCGGCTCAAGCGCCACACCTTCCCGGGCAACGTGCGGGAGCTGGAGTCCATCGTCTCGCTCGAGGCGGGCGGCCTGGACTGGCAGTGGCGCATCGACGGCCCCAACCGGGGCTTCTTCCTGGGCGCGGCCACGCCCTCGGCCAAGCGCAGACGCTGAACCAAGCTGGTGACGGTTCAGCACTCAGCACAGAATACGTTTGCCAGCCCTCCGGGAAGCGCAGGCGCTGGGCCAGGCTGGCGACGGCTCCGCGCCCAGCAGAGAGAACGCCTGCCAGCCCCGAGGCGAAGGCGCTCGGCGGGGGCCGGTCCGGCGCGCCGGTCAGGCTACAGTTTGCAGCTCATCTGCTCGTAGGCCGTGATGTAGTCGCAGTAGAGCTTTGGCGTCCTGTCCAGCGTGTAGACCACGCAGATCATCAGCACGGTGCTGCCCAGCAGGAACAGCGGCCCGAAGATCCAGAAGATCAGCGGCACCAGGTAGTAGAAGGCCAGCATCCCGTTGTGGAAGTGCCTCGCCGCCCGGTTGAGCTGCATGGCCACGAAGGTCAGCGAGGTGCTGTAGTTCCCGTCCGCACAGGGCACGTTGATCATGAAGCCCACGTGGTTGTAGAGCCGGATGGAGGAGGAGAAGCTGAAGAAGGCGATGAACAGGTTGATGAGCAGCACCAGGAGCTTGAGCGCAAGCGTGTTCTTCTGGGTGGAGCCCAGGATGTTCAGGGCGTGCCAGGTCTGGCCCAGGTTGTCGGCCTGGCCCGTGAGGCTGAGCACGCCCACGGAGAGCAGGATGGCCGTGGAGGCCAGGAAGGTCCCGGCCATGGTGGCGTTGCGCAGGGTCTGCACGGCCAGGATGTCGTTCTTCTCCTCCATGATCTGAACCACCCAGGCCCTACGGGCCAGGTTGGTCGCGCCCTGGATGGTGAAGATCGGGTCGGTCTTGAGCTTCCACCAGATGAACACGTTGTAGCACGTGAACATCAGGATGGAGAGGGCCAGGCAGAGCAGGTCCAGCACATGGGGGGACAGGCCTTCGATCATCTCTTCACCATTCCTCTGTCTTGATGCGGCCCCGCCAACCCGGGCGGGAGCCTCAGAATATCCTGGCGGCCAGCCCCAGGGCGTCCGCCGCCTCCACGATCTCCGCGCGGCTGGAGGAGGCCACCAGCAGGATGTCCGGGTTCTCCTGCCGCAGGGCGGCAGGCTCCCGCACGGTGAGCCCGTCCACCACGCTCCCGGCCTTAGCGGGGTCGCCGTCGGCCAGCACGAAGCGGACCTCGCCGCCAAGCGCCCGCACCAGGGGCGAGACGTATCTGGCGTAATACCCCGAAACGCCCCACACTGCCACGGTCCTCGCGCCCCGGAAGAAGGCGCGGGCCGCCCGCAGGGCCGTCTCCCGGCAGCCCAGGTCCACGGCCAGGGAGTGCAGGTGGCGCACATAGCCCGCGTTGTAGTCCCGCCAGGTGGAGCCCAGCTCCTCCAGACCGTCCACGAAGTCCCGGCGCAGGCATTTGAGCACGTAGCCGGGCTTGCTCTCCCGCAGGTGCCGCATGGAAGCGGCGAACACGTGCAGCCTGTCCAGCAGGGTGATCTGGCGCAGGCATTCCGGCGAAAAGTAGGACTGGAAGAAGCGCTTGGCCACGTACCTGGGCGTGAGCGGCCAGGTGACGGAGGCCGAGCCCTTGCCGGTGAAGCTCTCCTGCGCGCGCAGCTCGTCGATGACGATCTCATAGGCCGGGAAGTAGTACAACGGCAGGCTCGGGTTGGCCTTGAGCAGCATGTCCACCGCCACGCGCAACGTGGCCTTGGAGACGCAGTTCTCCACGTAGGGCGAATCCGTGAAGCGGGCCATGCAGGAGTCGTCGCGGGTGTCGAAGTCGAACTGGGGGTGGAACATGTAGCGCTGCGGCGAGATGGTGAAGAACATCACCGGGAGCGAACCGCCCCTGAGCCCCCTGACGCGCTCCACCAGGACCCGCAGGTGGCTGAGCTCCTCGTCCACGCTGTGGCGCGTCACCTCGTAGAGTTCGGCGGGCATGCCCGACACCCTGTTCACGCACTGGCCCGTGGCCTTGAGCCGCACCACGTTGGCGATGCCCAGGGTCACGATCATGTGGGTGCACTTGCGGATGTTGGCCAGCAGCTGGGCGTCCAGCCAGGCCAGGCGTTCCTCCAGGGCGGCCCTGTCCCCGTGGAAGCGCTCCAGGAAGTGGTAGCCCAGCGGGCGCAGGCCCCCCAGCTCGTCCCCGTAGGCGTAGAGTTCCCCGTCCGCTAGGCCCCTGCGCCCCCCGGCCAGCCTGTCCAGCACCTGGAGCATGCTCTCCGCGCTGAAATGCTTGCAGGTCTCGGTGCGGAAGTAGCTGTTCACCCCGTAGAGGCGGAACACGTCCTCAACATGGGCCGCGAAGCAGGAGCCCAGGTTGCAGAACACTGCCGAAGGGGAATCCACGATGCCGCAGCCCGGGACATCAATGGTGAAGGACCTGCTGACCTGTGGATTTCCCAGCGGTCCGTATGCATTGTAGATTTCAAACTCTTCGCGCATGGGGCACCTCTAGATATCCAAGAGTGTTGACTGCGCTGCCGAACATGCTACATAGAGTATATTCTTCCGTAAAATCACCATACTTTACAGGAGGTAGCACATGTTCAAGGATTTCCTGCCCAGCCTGCGCAAACAGTCCATGGCCACCAAGCGCCCCACCAGCATCGCCGACCTCATGGAGGATTTCTGGCGCGAACCGTTCGGCTCCTTCCCGTCCGTGCCCTTCTTCAAGGAGGCCCGCTACCCCGTCGTGGACATCAGCGAGACCGACGCGGAGATTCAGGTGAAGGCGGAGCTGCCCGGTCTCGACCCCAAGGACGTCAACGTCACCCTGCAAAACGACGTGCTGACCATCCAGGGCGAAAAGAAGTTCGAGGACGAGGAGAAGAAGGACAACTACCACCGCATCGAACGCAGCTATGGCAGCTTCTTCCGCTCCATCCCCCTGCCCTCGGCCGTCAAGGATGACGGGGTCAAGGCCAAGTTCGACAAGGGCGTGCTCACCGTGACCCTGCCCAAGAAGGAGCCATCCAAGTCCACCTCGGTCGCCATCGAGTCCTGACCGGGGCATTCGCACGGCATAACCGGGCCGCCTCCACTGGGGCGGCCCGCCGCCGCGCGCGGCCCCCGGAGATGGAACCCGGCCCTCTCAGGCGGCCTGCCCCGGTTCCCCTTCCCTGTAGTATTCCACCCTGTCGCGCCCCATCTTCTTGGCCTTGACCAGGGCCTTCTCGCCGCAGGCCATGAAAGCCTCGGCCATGGCGCCCGGCTCGGGCACCTCGGAGCACACGCCCACGCTCACGGTGTAGCCCGGCACCCCGGGCTCCTGCTTGGCTTGTTCGGCCAGCGCCGCGCGCACGCGCTCGGCGGCGCGCGCCGCGTCCTCCTCGCTGGCGTCGGGCAGCACCGCCCCGAAGCCCCCGCCGCCCGTGCGCCCCAGGATGTCGTAGGGCCGGAGCGTCTTGCGCAGGGTCTGCGACAGGGAGGAGAGCACAAGGTCGCCCTTGCGGTAGCCCAGGGAATCGTTGACGGCGGTGAAGCGGTCCACGTCGAACATGAGGATGGCCAGCCTGCTCTTGCGCCGGGTGGCCAGGTTCAGGGCGCGCTGGGTTTCCTCCAGGAAGAAGTTGCGGGTGAAGGTTCCGGTGAGGGTGTCGTAGGTGACGTTGTGCTCGGCCTGGCTGTCGGCGCGGTCCTGGAAGAGCAGGGTGATGCCCACCGTGCCCGCGAGGAAGAGCAGGAAGCGAAGCCCCAGCCAGACCGTCGGGGCGGGCACGCCCAGCAGTTCCCCGGTTTCCCAGGGGGTGGTGAGGTTCAGCCAGGCCCGCAGGGCGAAGGCCGCAATGATGACCAGGTAAACGAAGCCCAGGCCCACGTCGTACTGTGTGGTCCGGCTGCTGAAATACAGGGCCAGCAGCCCCGGCAGCAGCGCCAGCGCCGTGAAGCCGGAGGCGTAGGCCGTAGCCTGCGGCTGGGTCTCGGGCAGCAGGAACGCACAGAAGGCAGCAACCGCGCCCAGCCCGGCAAGGCCGGTGGCCGCCGGGAACCTGATGCCCTTGACCGCCATGACGGCCAAGCTCTCGAAGGCCAGGCCGCCCAGGCAGAGGGTGTTGGCCGCCACCTCGCCGGGGGCCCCCACGCTGCGCCCGGCGGAGGCCAGCATCAGGAACCCCGCCCCTTGCATGGCCTTGGCCAGCATGAAGCTCATGGCGGCCTGGTCCGTATATTTGCCCCGGCGCGAAAGCCAGAGCAGAAGCCCCGCGGTCAGGTTGCCCAGGCCCAGAAGGGTCAGCGCCGTCTTGAGCTCCAACACGAAATTGGCGTGATCCATACCCCCTCCAGGGATCGGATGTGCGCCCCGGCCGGTGCGGCGGCGGGGGCAGTATGTTCCAACGTTA
>JBKICO010000440.1:0-3873 GCA_046567065.1 Acidobacteriota bacterium | reverse complement strand
TCGGGCGCGGCGAGATAGAGCTGCCCGCCTCGGGCCGCGCGGCCTTCCTGCCCCAGAAGCCCTACCTGCCCATGGGCACCCTGCGCGCCGTGGCCAGCTACCCGGCCACGGAGGGCATGGGCGACGAGGCCATCCGGGAAGCGCTCACCGCCTGCGGCCTGCCCCACCTGGCCGGAAGACTGGACGAGGAGACCTACTGGGCCCAGGAGCTCTCCCCCGGCGAGCAGCAACGCCTGGCCTTCGCCCGGCTGCTGCTCCAGGCCCCGGACTGGATCTTCCTGGACGAGGCCACCTCGGCCATGGACGAGCCCGGTGAGCGCGCCCTCTACGCCCTGCTGCGCCAGCGCCTGCCGGACGCGGCGGTGGTCAGCGTGGGGCACCGCAGCACCCTGGAGGCCTTCCACGGGCTGCGCCTGGCCATGAGCGCGGGCAGGCCCGGAGCCGCGACGCTGACCCCCATCGCGGCCGCATAGAAGCCTGTTGCGGCGGGCGCGCCGTTCTGAGAAAACGGCGCGGGAACGCAGGGGGGCGGATGCCCGCAGCCCCTGCGGCCCGGAAACAGCATACAGAGAGTGAACCATGTCAAAGAAGGTCGTTTTCATCCACGGAAGCCCACGCAGGAAGGGCAACACCCTGGCCCTGGCCGGAGTGGCCCGCGAGGCCCTGGCCGAGTCCGGCATCGCCTCGGACGTCATCGACGCAGCCCGCCTGGAGTTCAAGCACCCCGGCTGCATCGCCTGCCACAAGTGCCAGCAGAGCCCGGAGTACGGCTGCCACATCGAGGACGAACTGGCCCGGGCCGTGAAGTCCCTGGCGGAGTACGACGCGGTGGTCCTGGCCACGCCCATCTACTGGTTCAGCTACCCCGCCCAGGTGAAGATGCTCATCGACCGCGTCTTCAGCCTGGTGAAGTTCGGGCAGAACCACGAGTTCTTCAGCCCCCTCTCCGGCAAGCCCTGGGGCCTGCTGGCCACGGGCGGCGGCCAGCTGGAGAACAACCTGCTGGAGCTTGAGAAGCAGTGGCGCATCCCGGCCGGGCTGCTGGGCTGCGAGTTCGTGTCCATGCTCTTCCCCGCCTGCCACTACGAGCCCGGCAAAGTCGTGGAGGACCCGGCTCAAGTGGCCAGGGCCCACGCCTTCGGGCTGCGCCTGGCCGAGATGCTCTAGCCCCGCCCCCCGCAGAAATCAGGCCGGGTCCGGGAGCACTCCCGGCCCGGTCTTTCATCGCCCTTGACTTCGCCCCCGCCTTCGCCCAATACGCTGGAGCATAACACATTCCGGCGCGTGCAGCCCGCATGCCCCTCGTCTGTAACCTGCGGCGGGCATGCGGACGACCGGAGAATCTGGAGGTACACATGCACCACAGCACCAGAACCATCGGTTTGCGTCCCCTCGCGGCAGCGTTGCCCCTGGTGGCCGCCCTTCTGCTCTGCCTCGCGCCCTCGGCCCGCGCCCAGCAGGACCAGGCCCCGCCCGCCCCCCAGGCCAAATCCCAGGCCAAGGCCAAGGGCCCCAGGGGGGGCTACAACAACCCCGAAGCCGTGGAGCAGCGCATCGCGGAACTGCGGTCCAAGCTCGCCATCACCCCGGCCCAGGAGCCCGCCTGGGACGACCTGGCCAAGGTCATGCGCGACAACGGGGCCAAGATGCGCGCCAGCATCGACAAGTGGCGGCAGCAGCCCCAGGGAAGGACCGCTGTCGAGACCCTCAAGCTCCACGCCGAGATGGCCGAGGAGCACGCCCAGGCCATGCGCGGGTTGATCCCGGTGTTCGAGAAGCTCTACAACATGCTCTCCCCGGAGCAGAAGAAGATCGCTGACGAGTCCTTCTCCCAGCGGATGGGCAGGGGCAAGAAGAAGGGGAGCTGACGCGCTACAGGCCGCCAACCTCTTTTCGCTCAACAGCCGCTCCAAGGAGGGGTCCATGACCAGACACGCATTCCACCGGATTCTCACGGCAGCCGCCGTCGTGGCCGCCGCCGCGCTGTATGCGGCGTTCTCCGCCGCCCCCGCGCACGCGGACCGCAACTATTACCGGGGCTACGGGCCGCGCTACGCCCCGCCGCCGCCCAGGGGCTACTACTATTACCCCAGGCCCAGGCCCAGGCCGTACTATTACGCCCCGCCCCCGGCCTATTACTACGCCCCGCCCCCGGCCTACTACTACGCCCCGCCGCCGCCCCCGGTGCCTGTGCCCGGCTTCAGCATCACCATCCCCCTGCGCTAGGGGGTGCACCAAACAACAAACCCCGGGCGCACCGACGTGCGCCCGGGGTTTCGCATTTTCAGCCGGAACCCGCTTCAGGATCCGCGCTTGCGCCGCACGGTGACGGTCTCCCCGCCGATGCCCCAGTTGTCCGTGGGCACCTCCTCGATGACCACCACGGTGGTCTGCGGATTCTTGCCCAGCACGTCGCGCAGCAGGTTGGTCACGCCCTCGATGAGCTTGGCCTTGGCCTCGGGGGTGGCCCCTTCCTGAGTGATCTTGATGTTCACGTAGGGCATTGCGCCTCCTCCTGTTGGGGTTGGTTTCTCGCGGCCAGCCAGGCCCCAGCGCTGACGCAGGCCAGGACGGCGGCCAGGGCCGGGGTCATGGCCTCGCCCAGCAGCAGCGCGGCCAGGCCGCCCGAAAGCGCGGGCACCAGGGCCATCAGCGCCCCCAGCCGGGCCGGGCCGAGCCGGGCCTGGGCGCGCAGGTACAGCCACATCACCACCACGGTGGTCACCGCGCCGTGGTACAGACCCTGGCCCGCCAGCCACAGCGGCGAGGCCGCGCCCAGGTTCTTGGGCAGAAACAAGGCGTACACAGGCAGATACAGCAGCGCGGGCGCGAGCGCCAGGAACCGTGTGAGCAGCCAGGGCTGCATGTTCCAGCGCTTGGCCAGCACGGCGTAGAGCGCCCAGCTGAGCGAGCAGCCCAGCAGCAGCGCGTCCCCCGCCAGGTGCTCCCCTCCGGCGAAGGCCTCCCTGGCCATGAGCCCCACACCCAGGGCGATGAGCCCGTAGCCGCCCCATTGCGCCGTGGTGGGCCGTTTGCCCAGCAGCCACCAGCCGAGCAGGGCCGTCTCGAAGGGCAGGATGCCCGGGAACAGCACCGCCCCGTGAGTGGCGGGGGCCAGCTTGAAGCCGCCGTACACCAGCAGGCCGTAGGCCAGCCCCCCAATGAGCGCCAGAACCCACAGACGCCACGAGGTCCACTCGGCCCGGCCCAGCCCCCGGCAAAAGGGGGCCAGCACCAGCGAGGCCGTGGCCAGGCGCAGGGCCAGCATGTCGTACACCGTCACCGGCGACTCGCCGGTCAGGCCCAGCCTGCTCACCAGCATGAACGCCGACCAGAACCCGACCACCGCCAGGCCGTACCACATGCCGCCGGAACATCCGCCTTTCACCGTCTCACTCCTTGCGCCGCTTGCCTTTGTTCCAGGGAAGGTTTACCCGGATTGTGCATCATGTAAAACGATTTGATTCGATATCATCATTCACGAAAGGCGAACGATGGAACTGAGCGACCTCCAGGTGTTCCAGGCCGTGGCCCAGTGCGGGGGCGTGACCCAGGCGGCGGAAAGGCTGAACAAGGTGCAGTCCGGCGTGTCGGCGCGCGTCAAGAACCTGGAGCGCGAGCTTGGGGTGGAGCTGTTCGCCCGGCAGGGGCGCGGCATGGTCCTGACCGCCAACGGGCGCTCTCTGCTGGGCTACGCGGACAGAATCCTGCTGCTGGCGCGGGAAGCCGTGGACAGCGTGGCCGGGCTGGCCCCGTCCGGCCGGTTCCGGCTGGGCGCCATGGAGAGCACCTCCGCCTCGCGCCTGCCCCAGTTGCTGGGGGCCTTCCACACCCGCTACCCCGAGGTGGCCCTGGAGCTGACCACGGGCACTT
>JBKICO010000439.1:0-2649 GCA_046567065.1 Acidobacteriota bacterium | reverse complement strand
ACTGCGTCTGTGTCTGTGGGCGTGCGGCGGCCAGCGCGGCCTTGCGGCCGAGGTACTTGTTCAGCCACACGCGCAGGCGGGCATGCACATTGACGTCCACCTGCCCCAGGAACCAGGCCCCGCCGATGCAAAGCACCAGGGCCATGAGGCCGGCGATGAGCCCCGGGGGCGTATCCGTGAAATACTTCCAGCGGTCGAACACCAGGATGATGACGTTGGTGTGGATCAGGTAGAGCGTATAGGAATAGTCGCCGTATTGGGCCAGAACGGGCGGCGAGGCGACGCGGCTTTCCAGCTTGATGAGTCCGTAGAGCAGAAAGCAGGAGCCCAGGCCCATGATGTAAAGAACCGAAAAGCGCACTGCCCAGAGCTCCAGGCAGACCAGCGATACGGCCGTCATCACCAGGAGCATCATCTGCTGGGTGAAGGGCTCGTTGAAGCGCTGTATGTAGTAGAAGGTCAACGCGCCCAGGATGAATGAAGGGTTCCAGATGGAGAACCAGATGTTGAGCACGTTGGGCACGGGCTGGGGCGGCTTGAAGGCGAAGATGTGCACGAGGATGCAGGCGAACAGCCAGGCCAGCAGGAACCCGGGGAAATACTTGGTCAGTTTCGGGCGCACGAACACGGCGCAGATGAGATAGTACCATATCTCGTAGACCAGGGTCCACTCGATGCCCAGCTTGTAGCTCTTGCCCATGCCGAAGGGCAGCAGGGACATGACGAAGGGCAGGTCGTCCAGGTTGAGCTGGTGGTTGGTGAAGGCGCGCATGACGAAGGCCATGGCGATCACGATGAAATACATGGGATAGACCCGGACCAGGCGTTGCGCCAGGAAGTGCTTGGACCTCCTGTCCACCAGGAAGGCCATGAAGTACCCGGAGATGGCGAAGAAGGCGCAGGGCACGCCGCCGATCAGATCTGGGACGTATATGAAATACGACGGGTCGCCCTGTTTCAGCAGGTATATCTTGACGTGCACGAAGGCCACCAAGATGCACAAGATGCCTCGCAAGGCTTGGATGTGGGTATAGGTCATGGTGTGTCGGCGTGTTGTGCTGTGGAGCCGCCCGGCGGAGTCTGCGGCATTGGGCGGCGCCCAGCAACTACATCAAACGGTGGGGATGGTCAACGCGGCCGGACACTGACGGTGCCTCCCGCTGTGATGCCTCCCCGTGCGGCGGCCACGTTGCCCGGGCCTCCAACGGCGGGGCATGAGCCGTGGGGGGCGGCACAGAACCTCTTCCGGTCGCCAGCGGGATGCGTCCGCCTCAAAAATGCCCCCTCTGGAGCTTCCAGAGGGGGCATTGCCGCATCGGATGCGTTCGCCTGCCGGTTGTGCCTTTAGAACGCGGCGATCTTGGCCTGAAGGGCTTCGGCCACCTTGCCGCCCAGTTCCACGCAGGCCTTGAGCTGCTCGTGGGTGGGCCTGTTCTTGGCGCGCACGCCCTCGATCACGTCGAAGTGCATGGCCGTGAGCTGTTCGGTGAGCAGTTTGAGGGATTCGCCGCTCCAGCCGTAGGAGCCGAAAGCCGCAGCCACCTTGTTCTGGGGGCGCAGGCCTTTCATGTAGGTGAGCATGGCCGAGACGGGCGGCAGCACGCCGTTGTTGTGCGTGGCCGAGCCCACCAGCACCGCGCCGGATTCGAACACCTCGGTCATCACGTCGGAGTGGTGGTTGGCCTTGAGGGACATGACCGTTGCAGGGGTGCCCGCATCAGTCAGGCCCTGGGCCACGGCGTGGGCCATCATCTCGGTGGAGCGCCACATGGTGTCGAAGAACACCACGGCCTTGTTGGCGGGCTTTTGCAGGGCGAAGTTGCGGTAGGCCTCGATCACCCGGCCCACGCCCTCTCCGCGCCAGAGCAGGCCGTGGTCAGGTGCGATCATCTGGACGTCCCAGCCCTGCTTGCCCACTTCCTCAAGGATCTTGAGCGTCACGGAGGAGTAGGGAAGCACGATGTTGGCGTAATAGCGCGAGAGCTGCCTGGCCAGTTCGGCCTGATCCACCTCGTCAGCGAAACGCTCGGAGGTGGCGTAGTTCTGCCCGAAGGCGTCCTGCGAGATGAGCAGCTTGTCGTGCGGGATGTAGGTCATCATGGAGTCGGGCCAGTGCAGCATCCGGGTTTCCATGAAGTGCAGGGTCCGCTTGCCGATGGAGAGCGTGTCGCCGGTCTTGACCACGTGCAGGGGCCAGTCCTTGGTGTCGTAGTACTCCTTGAGGGCCTTTTCGCCCATGACCGAGCAGACGATCTTCTCGGGCTTGCAGGCGGCCACCAGCCGGGGCAGCGCGCCGGAGTGGTCGGGCTCCACGTGGTTGACCACGATGTAGTCCACCTTCTCCACGGGCATCACGTGCGCGATCTTGCACAGCAGGTCGCCCGCGAAGGCGGCGTCCACCGTGTCGACCACGGTGTTCTTCTCGTCCTGGATCAGGAAGGCGTTGTACGTGGTGCCCTTGGGGGAGAGGGAGTAGCCATGGAAGTTGCGGCGATCCCAGTCCACAGCGCCGATATAGTGAATGTCTTTAAGAATCTCGACGGATTTCATTGGGGATTCCTCAAAAAAAGAGAGGCCCGCCGGGTGCCCGGCGGGCTGGGAAATAACTTCTATTCCTTGGAGAATTCGTCCTTGGAGGCGCCGCAGACG
>JBKICO010000438.1:0-5332 GCA_046567065.1 Acidobacteriota bacterium | reverse complement strand
GGACGCCCCTGTGGACGAGATCGCCAAGGAGATCGTGGACTGGCTCAGCGCTTAGGCCGCAGCCCGGGGCCGCGCTCCGGGACGACCCGATAATTTCCAGCGTCGGCATGAAGGCGGCAGGCCCGCCCGGAGCCGGAGGCATACATGGACAAGATTCTTTTCGTAGCCCAGACCGAATGTGACGGTTCACTCTCCAAGGCTTCCCTGGAAGCCCTGACTGCGGCCAAGACCCTGGCCGAGCAGCTCGGCGCGCCCCTGGCCGTGGGCCTGGTGGGCGAGGCCGTGCAGGCCGCCGCCGACTCCCTGGCCGGATGCGGCGCTGAAGCCCTCTACGGCGTTTCCGGGCCGGACTTCGCCCAGCCCCGCTACGCCACGGACGCCGCCGCCCTGGCCGCCCTGTTCGGCGCGTCCGGAGCGGGCATCGTCATCGGCGCGGCCACCCCGCGCATGAGCCGGGTGCTGCCCGGCGCGGCCGCGCGCGTGGGCGGCGTCTCGGACACCTCGGTCACCGCCCTGGCCGCTTCCGGCGGCAAGCCCGTGGTCACCCGCTGGTACTACCGCCAGCGCATGTACGCCGAGCTGACCCGCAAGGAGCGCCCCTGGTTCGTGAGCGTCTCCGGCGGCTGCTTCACGGCTTATTCCGGCGCGGCTGGTTCCGCCTCCGTGACCGCCGTCTCCGCCGAGATTCCCGGCGGCGTGCGCACCCAGGTCACGGGCATGATCTGCCCCTCCGCCGAGGAGCAGACCATCCGCCCCGATGCCGCCCTGCTCTTCGTGGCGGGCGCGGGCTGGACCAAGAAGCAGGCCGACGGCGCGGCCCACGCCGGCGAGGCCGAGGAGATCATCCTGAGCTTCCTGAACAAGACCCAGGGCTCGCTCGGCACCTCCAAGTCCCTGGTGGACCTCTCCGGGGAGGGCCAGCAGGTGCTGTCCTTCCTGTCGCACATGCACCAGGTGGGGCAGACCGGCTCCACGCCGCGCCACCCCAAGGGCCTGGCCACCTGCTGCCACGGCGAGGAGCCCCACGTGGTGGGCTGGCGCTTCATCGGCGAGCGCCGGGCCGTCAACCTGGACCCCAACTGCGGCTGGGCCCAGGGCAAGGCGGACGTGCTCTACGTGGCCGACGCCTTCGAGGTGATGCGCAAGGTTCTGGCGCTGCTGCCCTAGCCCGCCGCGCACCGTATCATTGTTTTGTGATCCCCCGCCCGGTGCCGGGCGGGGGATTTCGTTTCCCAACCAGACACCGGAGAGTTTCCCGCCGCCCCATCGCCCCGCGCCAGAGCCTTGCCTGCCTTTGTGAAGTGACTATTTTTCCAGGAACATTGCTCGCTTCCGCCGACGCGCATCCAGCGCGGCCTGGACGCCGTGCCGTCTGCCGCGCTGGGCAGGCTGTGTTCATTTGTCGCCACGGCGGAAGGTTGCGGCTTCTGGTGCCGCCCGGCCATGGCTCAAGGCCAGGCCGCGCCCGGCATGGAAACAAGATGGATGCCCCGTCCGGTCGCGGCCGCGGTTCGATCACGGGGCCCGGATCAGCCCCGGGGAATGCTCGAGCGAGAAGCCCTGGCCCGGAAGCCGGACAGGCTGTGGGTAGCGTGCTGATGTTTTCGTAACGCAGTGAGGTTCCGTACAGAAGGCCTCCGGCGGCCAAGGGGCTTCGCCCCTTGAAACCCCATACAGGGGGGAGAGCCGGGGTTTGAGTGCTCCGAGCAGTTCTGGGCAGGGCAGCGCACGCCGATATATCGGTAGAATTTCGTCCTGCGCCGCCTCCCGCAGCCCCACCCGGCAGACAACACCGCTCACGGCGTCGATTCGGGACGCTTGGAACCGAGACCGTCGCGAAGGGAAAAGGGAGTCCAGAGGGCCGAAAGCCCTTTGGCCAGAGAGCCCCGAGAGGGCAGAGCCCTTTCGGGCCGCCGGAGGCCCCTCCCACTTCATAAACCTCAACGACCAACAAGACGACAATCGCGCCGCGCAACCGGCGCTCAAGGAGACGACAATGCTTCTGCAAGGCAAGAAAGCCCTGATATTCGGCGTGGCTAACGACCGCTCAATCGCCTACGGCGTGGCCAAGGCCTTCAAGGAACAGGGGGCCAGGCTGGCCTTCGGCTACCCCGGCGAGGCCATCCGCAAACGCGTGGAGCCCATCAGCGAGGAACTCGGCGGGGAGTTCACCTTCCAGTGCGACGTGACCAGCGACGCGGACATCGGCGCCGCAGCCGCCACAGTGGCCCAGAAATGGGGCGGGGTGGACATCCTGGTGCATTCCGTGGCCTACGCCCGCCAGGAGGACCTCAAGGGCCGCTTCATGGACGTAACCCGCGAGGGCTTCGCCCTGGCCCTGGACGTTTCGGCTTATTCGCTGGTGGGCCTGTGCAAGGGCTTCGACGGGCTGCTGGCCGACGGGGCCTCGGTCATGACCATGAGCTACCTGGGCGCGGAGAAGGTGGTGCCCTCCTACAACGTGATGGGCGTGGCCAAGGCCGCGCTGGAGTGCAGCGTGCGCTACCTGGCCGCCGACCTTGGCCCGCGCGGCATCCGCGTGAACTCCCTGAGCGCCGGGCCGCTCAAGACCCTGGCCGCCTCGGGCATCACCGGTTTCAAGGGCTTCCTGCCCATTGTGGAGGAGCGCGCCCCGCTCAAGCGCAACATCACCCTGGAGGACGTGGCGGGAACGGCGGTCTACCTGGCCTCCGGGCTCTCCAGCGGAGTCACCGGCGAGGTCATCCACGTGGACAGCGGCTTCAGCATCATGGGAATTTAGGGCAGGCTCAAAAAAGTGCTTGCCAAGAAGGGAGGATACTTATAATACCTCGCTTCTCGCGGAGAGGTGCCCGAGCTGGCCGAAGGGGCACGACTGGAAATCGTGTGTACTGGCAAAACCGGTACCGAGAGTTCGAATCTCTCCCTCTCCGCCATTTTTCCAAGGAAGCCAGGCGGCGGAAACGCCGCCAACCCCGCCAGGTCCGAGAGGAAGCAACGGTAACGGTTGTTTTCGGGTGCCTGGTTTCCTTCAAAGGCGCGGCAGGTCCGCGCCTTTTTCTTTTGTCCTCACTTCCTCCTGAAAATATCCCGCGAGACCACTCCCACGGCCCGGCAGTAGCGCCAGTCGATCACCCCGCAGACCAGCGCCCCGGCCAGCGGCACGGCCTTAAGCATCACCGAGGCCCCCTGCTCCCCGCCCTGCGCCAGGATGCGCATGCCCACGTTGCCGCCGATGTCGGCCAGCACGCGCTCGGAGAGCTGCGCCGCGCCCCGCTCCAGCAGCATGGTCGTGAAGCGCACGCCCAGGCCCTTGAGCAGCTCCACGGCCTTGCGCCCGGCCAGGGAGAGCCCCACCATGACCCGCACGTCGCGTGAGCGTATGTCGTGCCCGTAGACAAGAGCCACGGCGGCGGCCAGCCGGGCCTGGTAGGCGAAGGTGGCGTAGACGTTGAGGGGGATGGCCACAGGCAGGGTCAGCGGCCCTCCGGCGTTGGCCAACGCGGTACAGAAGGCGTTCTTGCGCGATTCGCGGCGGATGAGCGCCTCCACGCGGCTGTCGTCGTCTGGGAAGCTCTTGTCCCGCAGGTAGCGCACGGCGAGCTCCCAGGACGAATCCAGGGGCGGCAGGCCGTTCACGCCGCGATCCACCACGGAGTTGAAGACCTGGTTCGCCTTTTCCCAGAGAGTGCCCATCCCTCTCCTCCTCCCGCCTCTACATGCGGCGACGCCGCAGCCCTTGAGCCTGATATGATTTGAGAGTAACCATCCTGGGGGTGCCCATCAAGGCCCGGATGACTTCGCCCGCCACGCCCGGCGCTACCCGGCGTATGGTGCGGGCCTGGCGAAAGCCGGGGTCTGGGCGTCTTCAGCCGCAGCGGCCAGAGTTTGACCAGCCTCCCGGCCGCCGGCATCCGTATCCGCTGTAGCCCTTTGCCGTTGGGAGTGTTCATGCCGATCTCACGGACAATTGCGCAGGTGGCCCTTGCGTTGACGGTTGTACTCCAGGGGTGGGATACCCGCTGCGCTCCCTTGCAGATGGTCTATCCGAATCGCCCCCCGTACTTTTACACCCTGGACGGCGCCCCTGCGGGAACGCTCTATGAAACCACCGCCGGAATCCTGGCCGAGGCCGGAATCGAGGCAGTCTTCACGGAGATGCCCTCCCGGCGCATTCTTTATGAGATGCAGCAGGACCAGAACTGCACCCGCTGCGGCTTCGGCTGGTTCAAAACACCGCAGCGCGAAGCCTTCGCCCGTTTCAGCCTGCCCATACACGTGCAAGCCCCGCTTGTTGCGGCAGTGCTTACGAGAAATCTTGGCAAGACCAGAAACGCCCAGAACTTGTCCGAACTCCTGAACAACGGTGAAGCCACCATCGGCGTGGTGGACGGCTGGAGCTACGGCGATGCCGTCGACGTGCTGTTGCGAGGGGCGGAGAATCACGTGATCAAAGCCGATGACAGCCGCCAGCAGGCCTTGATGCTGGCCAACGGGCGCTGTCTGCTGATTCTGGCCCGGGAGGATGAACTCCCTGACTTGTTGCGATTTGGGAGGCTGACCATGGCCGACGTGGCGGCCATCCGTCTGGAAAAGGAAAGCGGCGGCGTGCAGCGTTACATCATGTGTGGCAAGGGCGTGCCTGACGAGGTCATGGCGCGCATCGACGCGGCCATCGCCCGGCTGAAGCGGGGGCGGTGAAGCCGGGGCCTGCGTTTAGAGGAAATCCGGGTCGATGCCCGCGCGGCCGTTGGCCGTCATCACCTTGAGGAAGCGCACGGTCTTCTCGTCCACGGGCACCACGGGGAAGCGCTGGTGGCAGGCGTCGCACTGGGCCATGGTGGGCTTGGTGGGCGCGATGAGCGGCACCTCCCGCACGCAGAACGGGCACGGGTACAGGAAAACCAGCTCCATGCCCGAGGGCTTCACCGGCGTCAGGGGCTTCTTCTTCTCGCTCATGCTTGGTCCTCGATGAGGCTGCGGCCGGTCATGGCCTCGGGCTGCGCCAATCCCGCCAGTTGCAGGACGGTGGGGGCCAGGTCGGCCAGCTTGCCGTCGTGCAGTTTGGCCTCACGCCGCGCCGGGTCCACCAGGATCACGGGCACGGCGTTGAGGGTGTGGGCGGTCATCCTGCCGCCGTTGGCATCCACCATCTCCTCGGCGTTGCCGTGGTCCGCCGTGATGAGCGCCCTGCCGCCGGAGGCCAGGACCGTCTCCACGATGCGGGCCACGCAGGAATCCACGGCCTTGCAGGCGGACACGGCGGCCTCCATGATGCCCGTGTGCCCCACCATGTCCAGGTTGGCCAGATTGCAGACCACCAGGTCGTAGCCCTTGGCCCAGTTCTGCACGA
>JBKICO010000437.1:5426-5766 GCA_046567065.1 Acidobacteriota bacterium | reverse complement strand
CAGCGCGGGGATGACAGATATTCTTCAAATATATCGGGCATTCCCGCGCTGCGGAGGCAGCCGCCGGAGACTTAAGCCACAATGCATTGAAAAAGCCCCCCGGCGCTTCCGCGCCAGGGGGCTCATTCATTCAATCAGGCAAACGAGGTTCAGCGGGCGGCGCTCAGGATATCCCGGCTGACCTCGCGCACGTTGGCCGTGCCCGTAAGCAGCATGGCCGAGACCAGCTCCGAGCGCATCTTGTTCAAAAGCGCGGCCACGCCCTCGGCCCCCGCGCCGAACGCTCCCACGGCCATGGGCCTGCCCACCAGCACCGCGTCCGCGCCCAGGGCCAGCAGCT
>JBKICO010000437.1:0-5416 GCA_046567065.1 Acidobacteriota bacterium | reverse complement strand
CGCCGGGGGTGGAGTCCAGCACGCGCCCGCCGTGGTTGGAGACGACGATGGCAGCCGCGCCCGCGCCCACGGCCAACTGGGCCTCGTCCGGGGTCATAACGCCCTTGACGATGAAGGGCAGGCTGGTGGCGGCCACGATCTCCTTGAGCTCCACGAAGGTCTTGGGGCCGACGGGCTGGCCCTTGAGGGCCATGGTGATGAGCCCCGCGCCGTCGATGTCCATGCCCACGGCCACGGCTCCGGCCTGCTCGGCCTGGCGGATGCGGGCGATGATCTCGCTCTGGGCCCTGGGCTTGACGAAGGGCACGCCCAGGCCGCCGTGCTTGGCGATGGCGGCCACGCCGCCGTCGTACATGGCCGCGTCAGCCCCGTCGCCGGTCATGCCCATGGTCCCGGCGGCCTCGGTGCCCGCGATGATCATCTCGGAATAGACGTCCTCGGCCAGCTTGCCGCCCATGTTGTAGCTCACGCCGGTCATGGGCGCGGCCAGGATGGGCATGGAGAGGTTGCGCCCGAACAGGGTCAGGCTGGTGTCGGCCTCGCGCGCGCCGTGGATGGTGCGCATGTTCAGCCGCCAGTTCTTCAGGGCCTCCAGGTTGGCGGCGAAGGCCGCGCCCGTGCCCGCTCCGCCCATGCCGGGCACTTCCCCGGCGCAGACGCGTCCGTCGCACACCGGGCAGACCCGGCAGTATCCCTTCATATCCTCGCGCGCCTTCTTGCGCATGGCTGCCATATCCATATGCGAAACCTCCGATGGGTCGTGATTTTGGTGCGGTGTGACGGGCCTCAATGCATGGGCACGTTGCCAGCCGCCTTGCGCCCGGCGCGCATCAGCGCCACTCCGGGCAGGCAGCACAGGCATAGCACCCCAAGAAGCCTGAAGTTGTCAATATAGGCCATCATGCTGGCTTGCTGGCCGAGCATGGCCTGGAGCACGGCCAGGGCCTTCTGCTTGGCGGCCACGGGGTCGCCCAGTTGGCTCATGTAGGCCGAGATGTCGTGCAGGTAGCGCTGGAACAGGGGGCTGGTGGCGTTCAGGTTGCGGGCAAGCTCAGCCTGGTGGCTCTGCGTGCCGCGCGAGATCAGGGTGGTCACGGCGGAGATGCCGATGCTGCCGCCAAGGTTGCGCATCAGGTTGAAGATGCCCGAGGCGTTGCCCATCTGCTCGTTGTGCAGCCCGCCCATGGCCATGGTGGTCAGGGGCACGAAGATGATGCCCATGGCCAGGCCCATGGCCACGTTGGGCACGATGATGTCCGACATGGAGATGTCGAGGTTGATACCCGCGAAGTGGAAGCAGACCAGGGCCAGGCCCGTGAAGCCGCAGCCTATGAACACCCGGCTGTCTATCTTGCCGATCATCTTGCCCACCAGCATCATGGCCATGATCGCGCCTATGCCGCGCGGGCTGATGGCCAGGCCGCTATCCAGCGCGGAGTAGCCCATCAGGCTCTGCAGGAACAGCGGCAACAGCGCCACCGAGCCGTAAAGCACCACGCCGAGCACGGTCATCATGAAGGTGCCCGCGGCGAAGTTGCGGTTCTTGAGCACCCGCAGTTGCACGAGGGGCGACTTGACCCGCAGCTCCCAGAGCACGAAGGCCAGCATGGAAAGGCCTGAAATCACGGAGAACCAGAGGATCCAGGGGGTCTCGAACCAGTCCTCCTGCTGGCCCTTGTCCAGCACGATCTGGAGCGTGGCCAGCCACAGGGCCATGAGCGCGAAGCCCACGTAGTCCACGCCGCCGGCCTTGGCCCGGGCTTTGGCCAGGTAGGGCGGGTCCTCGATGAGGGAGTGGCACAGCAGCATGGCCAGGGCCCCGAAGGGCAGGTTGACGTAGAAGATCCAGCGCCAGGAGTAGTTGTCCGTGATCCAGCCGCCCAGGGTGGGGCCGATGATGGGGGCCACCACCACGCCCAGGCCGAAGATGGCCATGCCCACGCCGCGCTTTTCAGGCGGGAAGCTCTCCATGAGGATGGCCTGGGAGAGCGGCTGCAAGGCCCCGCCCGCCGCGCCCTGCACCACGCGCCAGAACACCAGCGCGCCCATGCTGGTGGCCGCGCCGCACACGGCCGAGGCCAGGGTGAACACGGCCACGCAGGTCAGCAGGAAGCGTTTGCGCCCGAAGCGTACGGAGAGCCAGCCCGTCATGGGCAGGACCACCGCGTTGGCCACCAGGTAGCTGGTGAGCACCCAGGTGGCCTCGTCCAGAGTGGAGGAGAGGTTGCCCGCCATGTAGGGCAGGGCCACGTTGGCCACGGAGGTGTCCAGCACCTCCAGGAACGTGGCCAGCATCACGGCCAGGGCGATGAGCCAGGGGCTGTGAGTAGGCCGCCAGGCGTCGGATTTGTGCGTCATGGGCCTAGCGCACCTTGACGGTGGGCACCACGGACATGCCGGGAGCCAGATGCATCTGGGCCTCGGCGGGCAGGGCGTCGAACACGATCTTCACGGGCACGCGCTGCACCACCTTGACGTAGTTGCCCGAGGCGTTCTGGGGGGGCAGCAGGCTGAACACCGCGCCGGTGCCCGCCTGGAGGCTCTCCACATGGCCGCTCACGGCCTGGTCCGGGTAGGCGTCGATGACGATGCTCACAGCCTGGCCGGGCTTCATGCCCTTGAGCTGGGTCTCCTTGAAGTTGGCCACCACCCAGAGGTCTTCCTGCACGAGGCTCATGACGGCTTGCCCCACCTGCACGTAGTCGCCGGGCTCCAGGGCCTTCTTGGTCACGCGGCCGGAAACCGGGGAGGCGATCTCGGTGTAGGAGAGGTCGAGGCGGGCCTGGTCAACGGCGGCCTGGGCCTTGTCCACACCGGCCTGGGCGGTCTGTATCTTGGTGGCGGCGAGGTCGGCCTGGGCCTGGGCCGAGAGCTGGCGCTTGCGCGCGGAGAGCAGGGCGGCCGCGTTGGTGCGCGAGAGGGTGTCCGCGTTGTCGCGGGCCTGCTGCGACACCGCGCCGGACTGCACCAGTTGGTTGTAGCGGGTGAGGTCGGTGGCGGCGTTGGCGGCCTGGGCCTCGGCGGAGGCGGCGTCGGCCTTGGCCTGCTCCACGGAGGCCAGGGCGGACTGGTGCTGGGCCTGGGCCTCGGCCAGCTTCTGCCGGGCTTCGGCCAGGTCGGCCTCGCTCTGCTGCTGCTTGACCTTGAAGGCGGCGGGGTCGATGCGGGCCAGGAGCTGGCCCTTCTCGACCTTCTGGTTGTCCTCCACGCGCACTTCCAGCACGCGCCCGGCCACCTGGGGGGCCAGGTTGGTGACGCGGCCGGTGACGAAGGCGTCATCCGTGGTTTCGAAGGCCCGGGCGGCCCACCACCAGTGGCCGCCGTAGGCCAGCCCGGCGGCGGCCGCCGCCAGAAGCAGAATCTTGGGAAGGCTGCGGCGCGGCTTCGAGGGCCGTGCCTGGTTGTGCTGATCGGCGCCCCCGGCGGGGGCGGTTCCATGACTCGTTGACGTCTCTTTCATACAACCTACTTCTCGCAAACCCCAAGGTAATTCGTATCCAGGCGGACCTTGGAGAGCAGTCCAACCAGGGTCTTGAGCTCCTCCTTGGAGAAGTCGCCCATGACGTTGTGGTGGTTCTCGAAGAGCATGGGCAGCACGTCGTCCAGGATCTTCTGGGCGGAGGGCAGCAGCTCGATGCGCACCACGCGGCGGTCGGCCTGGTCCTCCACGCGGCGCACAAGGCCGTCGCGCACCAGTCCGGAAAGAACGGCCGAAACCGTGGGCGTGGTCACGCCCGCCAATTCGGCCAGCTTGCATACGGGCACCGGGCCTTCCTCTTTCGAGAGCAGGGTGAGCACCAGGAAACGGCCGTAGGACAGGCCGAGCTTCGACAGCTTGCGCTCCACGTTGTGGTGCAGGATCGTGCCCGTGCGCAGCACGTGCAGATACGCCTCGGTGACCAGGACATCCAGGTTGGGGTAGCGCTTGGCTTTTTCGGTGAGCACCTGGTAGCTGGGCATTTCCTTCAAAATCATAACGTCCCTCCGGGCATCGTTTGCTGCCTAATAATTAGCTGCCTAATGTTTGTAAAGGGGAAAATGAGCACGCCATTGTTACGGGAGGCGAAGAGGCAGGGCCGTAAGATAGGACGTTCACGGTGCGGATGCAGTTACAGCCTAAGCCCGGGAGCGTGCGCGGGGCGGACGCGCCCCGGGCCGGAAGGGTGGCCCTCCGGCCCGGGAGCGCAAGGGTTTACTAAAGCCAGGCCACCCGCAGGGGCTTGCGGGGCGGGGCCAGGGTGTAGCGGAACTGGGGCCGCCCGAGCATGAGCCCGGCGTGGACCTCGTTGCCCTCGGGGATGCCCAGGGCCTGGGCCACGGGCGGGTGGTTCCTGGCCGCGAACATGAGGATGCCCGCCCAGCAGGCCCCCAGGCCCATGGAGGCGGCGGCCAGCTCCATGTAGGTGGCCGCGATCACGCAGTCCACGCTGCCGATCAGGGCGTCCTTGGGGGCGTGGGCCACGGCCACGTGGGGCGCGCCGCGCAGCACCACCTCCTGGCCCTTGTCCCAGAGCTCGACGTAGAGGGGCATCACGTTGCTGGCCCGCATCCAGTCCACCACCAGCCCGGCCAGGTCGCGGCAGGGCTTGGCCCCGGAGAGCACGTTCCAGCAGACCTCCTGGGCGTTGACCCCGGTGGGGGCGTAGCGGGCGGTCTCCAGCAGGGTTTCAAGCACCTGGCGGTCCAGGGGGTTGGGCTTGTAGGCACGCACGGAGCGGCGCGAGCGCATCAGCGCGGCCAGGGCCTCGGGGGCCACCGCGTCGATGCGCGCGGGCACGAAGCCGTCCGTGGCCAGGCGGGTGTGGCGCAGCGCGCCGTGGGGGCAGACGGCCTCGCAGTGGCCGCAGTCGATGCAGGCGCTCTCGGGGTCGGCCACGGGCCGCCCTTCGGCGTCGGGAACCAGGCACTGCTTGGGGCACACCCGCATGCAGATGCCATCCTTGCGGCACAATACCTCGTCAACTTGAATCAGGCTCATGGGGCCTCCTGTTTGCGGTGAGTGTGTCCGCATTGCATCCTAGCGGGCCGCGCGCGCAAGTAGGCACTTTTTCCTCCGTACCGGCCCCGCAGTATAGTGAGGGCGGTCTTGACCCTTTACGGCGCCAGCCGTATCCAATCCCCTGCCCGAACCCGCAAGCAAGGATGCAGTCATGTCCTCCCCCAAGACCCCTCCCTCCTGCCCGGAGCGGCAATACGCCGGAAAACGCTACACCTGTTCCGTGGAGCTGGCCCTGCACGTCATCGGGGGCAAGTGGAAGCCCCTGGTGCTCTGGCGGCTGGGGACGCTGGGGACCAGGCGCTTCGGTGAGCTGCGCCGCCTGCTGCCCGGGGCCTCGCAGAAGATGCTCACCCAGCAACTGCGGGAGCTGGAGGCCGACGGCCTGATCCTGCGGCAGGCCCACGCCAGCGTGCCGCC
>JBKICO010000436.1:0-5824 GCA_046567065.1 Acidobacteriota bacterium | reverse complement strand
AGTAGTCGTCGAAATCGAGCCCTTCCCCGGCGGCGATGGCCTTCCATTTGGAGAAGTAGCGCGCCGCCTCCTCGGGGTTGGGGTTGAACAGCGAGTGGTCCTCCGCCTCCCGGGTGTAGGGGAACAGGTGCGACACGATGACGAAGCGCGCCCCGTGCTCGCCCGCCCAGCGCACCATCTCCGGCAGGTGGGCGGCGTTTTCGCGCATGAGCACGATCTGCGCGCCCACGCGGATCGGGCGTCCGGTCCGCTCGCTGGCCAGGCGCAGGGCCTCGTAGGCGTCGGCCAGGGTCTTGAGCCGCACCGCGCCGTGCAGGGATTCGCCGTCCGATTCGTTGAGGGAGTCCAGCGAGATGCATATCGTGTCCAGCCCGGCGGCTGCCAGTTTCAGGGCCAGGTCCTGCGTGAGGAGCAGCCCGTTGGACTGCATGGCGATCTCCGCGTCGGGGCTCATGACCTGGCGCGCGGCCGCGATCATGGCCGGAAGGTCGCGGTGCAGCAGGGGCTCGCCGATGCCCGCGAACACCAGCTTGCCGCAACCGGCCAGGTCGGGCAGCAGGCGCTGGAAATCCTCCAGGGGCATGTCCCCGTCGGGGACCGGCGAGTCGGTGACGGCCTTGATGCACATCCGGCAGCGCATGTTGCAACGGGTGGTGGGTTCCACATGGACGATGCTGGGGCTGGTGACTTGCGGCATGGGCGAACCTCGCGGAATGATGACTGCCCGGGAATGATAGTGCGCCCGCCGCCACTGCGCAAGAGGGGAGAGCAACCCTTAATTCGCGGTAAACAACAGCGCCGGCCCATCGTGCCAGAATTGTGAAGTGAACCCTTTCAGGATGATTTGCAATTTCCCGCCCGGTTCATCAGGTACAGTGATTTCATACCATGCGGATTCCGGAGTCCAGTGGCTGTCATCGAAGGCTTTCGCCAACGAGAAAAGGGGGTGCGCCTGGCCATCGGCCGATAGCCAGGACACCGAAACGCTGTCCCGGGCCCTTTCGATGCGTGGATAGATCCTGAACCTGGTGAGGCCCGGCGTCAGGGAGACCGACAAGGTGGCCGGGGTTTCGCTGTCCTCCGGGGTGTAGGCGCTCCAGCCCCTGTCGTTGCGCTCCAGGTCCTTGATGTTGACGGCCGTGACCTTCCCCCCGTCGTTGGCCCGGGTCGTGGACCAGCCCATGCCGTCGGCCGGGCGCCACTGCACGATCTCCGGGAAGAGGGCGTCCAGTTCCTCGTCGGAGGCCGCCCGGCTGGTTCCTGCCGCCTTCTGTATGGCGGGCATGGCCATCAACTGCCGGTACACGTCGCGGGCCAGCAGGTAATAGCCGTAGCGGGTCAGGTGCAGGTCGTCGGCCCAGGCTCTGCGGGTCGTGCGGCGGTCCTCCAGGATGGAATCGAAGACATCCTGCGCGTTGACGAAGGGGATGTGGTTCCTGGCGGCGAGCGAGGCGTTGATGCCGGGCAGGGTTGTGCGCCCGAAGGTGAGAAGTTCGGCCAGGTCCTGGTTCTTGTCCGTCAGATAGGAGGCGGACGGGTCCTTGCCGGACTTCAGCGGGTCGCTGACCAGCACGGCCTGGACATTGTCGCGCCGGGCCGCGTCCAGGGCTTTTTGCAGATTGCGCTCGTACCCCACGACGTTGTGGAATGTCTGGGGGATGGTGTACTCGCGGGTATACACTTTCCGGTGCAAGGCCTGGGCCGCATCGAGATCGTTCAATCCGTCCATGATGATGTACATGTCCGGGTCGAACAGTTGCAGCCGGGTTGTTATCTGCAGGTAGGTGTGCAGGGAGTTGTAGCCGAACACACCGGCGTTGACCGTCTCGATGCGTTTGCCGCCGGGTGAGGCGGTCCGTTCGAACATCTGCTGCAGGATGGCGGGGTAGGAGTAACGGTCCGTTTCTACCCCCGCCCCGAACGTGGTGGAGCCGCCCAGGCAGATGATCCTGAGGGTGTTGAGGGGTTTGCGGATTTCACACTCCGGCCCGACAAAGCCCTGGGTATTGTGCCGGAAGCCGCGCGGGGCCTTGTCGGCAAGCTCGTGGCTGTACTTGAGGCGGAAACCCAGGGTGGAGGAGGGGGCGGCAGTCTGGTCGCGCCTGAAATCGTGGATGTCCAAAAGCCTGACGTTGATGTTCTCGCGCATCAGGAAGCCAGTGGCCGCAGCCAGGGCGAGAACCGAACATATGGCGGCGAAGAAGCGGTTCATCATCTGATGGATTGGTCGTGCGGCTCCAGATGCCGAATGCGGTTGAGATCGCTTTCAATCGTGTTCGGCCTGTTTTTAACCGCAGGCGGCATCCCAGGCAACGCAAATTATTAGGATACCGAGCCTTCAAGGAGGTGCTTCAGCCGATTGAGCATGGGGCTCGGGCAGGGAACGGGGAATGGCGCCATGGCGGGGGGGCAGACTCCCTGCGTGGTCCGTCGGCTCGCTCCGTGGGCGGGGCGGGAATCAGGGCGCACGCTTCGGCCTCGGCTCGCCCGGCGGCCCCCCGGTGCGCTCTGGGATGAACCGCGCTAAGCGAGGATTTCGGCCATCTGGGCGCGGAAGAGGGTGCTGCCGCCCATGGCCGGGTGGCGCACGGTGCGGAAGGCCAGCCCGGGGAAGAGCGCCCCCAGGGAGTGCTCGGCCTTGCGGCCCACGGCCACCACCAGCTCGGGGCGGAAGATGTCCAGCACTTCGGCCAAAAACGGCTTGCCCAGCTCCAGCTCCTTCGTGCGCGGGGTGCGGTTGGTGCGCGGCTTGCCCGGCAGGTGCGGGTGCAGGGGCAGGGCGTTCCAGAGCAGGGGCACCACGCCGTGGGCGTCGGCCACGCCCCAGACGTAGCGGCCGCTGGGCTCGAACACGTCGCCCTGGCGGAACATGGTCTCCCGGTGGGAGGCAAAGAACGGATTGGCGTTGGTGGCCAGTGTCTCCGGGCTGGTGAAGGGCATGCCGGTCAGGGCGCAGCCCCTGTGCCCGGCGGCTTCGCCGATGAGGGCCAGCTTCACGGGCTGGCGGGCCAGGAAGAGCAGGAATTGGCGCATGTTGCCCGCCAGGCGCGCGTCCTGGAAGGGGTTGAACAGGTCAGGGGCCTGGGGCACGGCGGCCAGGCGGGCGAGCAGGGCGTCTATACGAGCGTCTATGCGGACGTCTGGGCGGACGTTTGGGCGGGCGGTTTTGGTCATGGGATGTGAAAAAGCCCCGGAACCCGGCTGGCCGGGCTCCGGGGCTTGGGTGCGGACGCGTTAGGCCAGCTGGGCCAGCAGCTTTTCCTTGATGTCGTTGATGGCGCCTTCGCCGTCGAGCTCGATGTACTTGGTCACGCCCTTGGCGGCCAGGTCCTTGTAGAAGTAGGCGGCGGCCAGGGTGCCGGTGTTGGTGTCGTAGTAGATGTCATGACGCTTGCCGATGGCGGCCTCGTCCTGGTCGTCGGAGCGGGCGGAGAGATCGCCGCCGCAGACGCGGCACTTGTCGCCGTTGGGCTTGATGGCGTCGATGAAGATGTTGTTGGGGTGGTTGGGGTCGTTCTTGCAGATGCGACGGCCCATGATGCGGTTCTTGGCGATCTCGCGGGGCAGCAGGATCTCGATCACGTAGTCGAGCTTGATGCCTTCGGCCTGCAGGGCCTCCCACAGCTTCTGGGCCTGCACGGTGTTGCGGGGGAAGCCGTCAAGCAGCCAGCCGCCCTGACCTTTGGTCTTCAGGGTCTCGAGGACCATGGGGATGGTGATGTCGTCGGGGACCAGGTCGCCGCGGTCGATATACGCCTTGGCCTTCTTGCCCAGCTCGGTGCCGCCGCCGATGTGCTCGCGGAAGATGCCGCCGGACTCGATGTGAGCCAGATTGTATTTCTGCTTAACCAGGGAACCCTGAGTTCCCTTGCCGCTGCCGTTGGGCCCGAAGGTCAGGATATTCACGCGCCGCCTCCTTGTTTAAAAAATAACAATCGGTGCTCTCTATCCCTCGGGCGGGGAAGTGTCAACGGCGGGAGCCCCGGAACCTGGAATGAAAACGATGCCATCGCGCGTCACCAGGGCCTGCTTGCCGCCTGGGAACTGGAAGTCCTTGCCCAGGGAGCGGGCGGCCCAGGCCTCGTCCAGGGCGCGCAGGGGCGCGGCCAGGGGCTGGCCGGGACCCAGCGACTCCACCACGCGCTTGTAGAGGCGCAGGCGCAGGGCCTTGGGCAGGTTTTCGAGGGTTTCGCCGGTGAGCAGGCGCTCACCCGTGGCCGGGTCGGGCTGGGGCATAAGGTGGGACACGGCCTCGTGCACGTAGTCCTCGTCGATGCGGGCCTGGGTCCAGAGTTCGGCCACGGCGCCCAGAAAGTGCGGATTTTCACGAACGAACAGGGGGACGAAATCCTTGCGGACCCGGTTCCGCAGGAAGGCGCGGTCCTCGTTGCTGGGGTCGTCGCGCCAGGCCAGGCCCCATTCGTTGAGGAAGCGGCGCAACTGCTCCTTGGGCAGGGCGAGCAGGGGGCGCAGGATGCGCCGCTGCGGATCCCAGGCGGGCATGCCGCCAAGGGCGGGCCAGCCCGCGCCCCGGAGCAGGCGCATGATGACGTCTTCGGCCAGCTCGTCCAACTGGTGCGCGGTGAGCACCGCGAAGGAGCCTGTCTCCCGCCGCAGCTCCTCCAGCCAGGCGTAGCGCGCCCTGCGGCCCGCGTCCTCCAGGCCGGTGCGCAGGCTGGCGGCTTCGGCGCGGATGTCGGCCGTTTTGACCACGCAGGCGATGCCCAGGGCCTCGCAGGTGGCGGCGCAGTGGGCGGCGTCCTCCCCGGAATCGGGACGCAGGCCGTGGTCCAGATGGGCGGCGTGCAGGGTGAGGCCAAGGCGCGGGCCGAGGATGGAGAGCATGGCCGCCAGGGCGGTGGAGTCCAGCCCGCCGGATACGGCGAGCACCAGGCTTTGGCCGCGAAGCTCCTGCCCGGCGAGGCCCTGCAGGGTGCGCTCCACGCGCAGGCAGAGATGGGCGGACCAGGGGGAGAGGGCGGAGAGCCCGCCGGGAAGGGGCATGGCCTCAGAGCAGCCCGTGCTGCTCGAAATGGCGGGCGTATTCCTGGTCGAAACCGGTGACGTGCTCCTCGAACCAGCGCTTCAGGAAGGCCAGAAGCTCTTGGGAGAGCTCCGCCCTGTCGCCCAGGTAGTCCAGCTCGAAGTGCAGGAGCTTTTCCACGAAGGCCTCGTGCTGGGCCATGTGCGCCTCCAGGCCGGGGAAGCCGATGTGCTGCATCAGGCGCTCCTCGGTGCTGAAGTGTTCGCGCACGTAATCGTTGAGTTCGCGGATCACGCGGGCCAGCATGTCCTTGCCTTCACCCGCCGCGTGGGCACGTTCCAGGTCGGCCAGCAGCTCGACCAGGCGCATGTGCTGCTGGTCGATCTCCTTGTGGTTCACGCTCAAGCTGTCGGACCAGGCGAAGATGGTCATGGCGCGCTCCTATACGGCGATGTCGAGTTCCCGCACGAGCACGTCCAGGCTGTCGATCATGTGCTCGCGCATGGCCGCGTTGGCGTAAGCCACGCAGGAGCAGCGCAGGATCTGCCTGGCCCGGACCAGAAGCTCCAGGCGGATCCAGCCGTCGCCGGTCTCCAGGGGCAGGAAGAACGGCCCGCAGGATTCAAGGTGTTCGCGCTGCTCCGGGCCCAGGTACTCTTCGGGGATGGGCACATAGTACATTCCCTTGATGGAGCCGGTCCAGCCCTTTTGAACCAGGCGCGCCTCGACCTTCTCCACGTCTTCGCGGGTCAGTTCGTCAATCTGGTACACGCGCATGGCTACTCCTTGGCGGCTGGTTTGCGGTCCTGGTGGGCATCGGGGGGCACCACCTCGTCGTCG
>JBKICO010000435.1:4325-4628 GCA_046567065.1 Acidobacteriota bacterium | reverse complement strand
CTCCCGGAGAGTCCAGGAGAGCGCCAGCACGCCCAGGAAGAAAAAGGCGAACTCCAGGCTAAGCAGTTGCATAGGAGGCGAAGGCGAAATGCATGATGGCTCCTGACCAGGACGGGCTTGACGCAGCCTGCGCCCTGTTACACTCTCACACGCGCCCGGACCCGTTCCGCCCGGCGCACGCTTGGAAAAAATAACCTATGATGTTGGGTGATTGGACGATGGCGGCACCGCAGCGCGCCGTCACCCTCCGGTTGTCCCGCATTCTATCCCTCGGCCCGAAAAAGGCAACCGCCAACAGGGCCC
>JBKICO010000435.1:0-4315 GCA_046567065.1 Acidobacteriota bacterium | reverse complement strand
TTGCAGGAATTGATCACCATAAACAGGGAGATGCTCTCGGAGCTGCGCCTGATCCGCCAGGCCCTCGGGGCCTCGCCCGGAGAGGAGAGGGCCGCCCGACCCCGCGCCGAGGCCGCGCAGCCCGCGTTCGCGCCCAGCCAGGAGGAGCCCACCTTCGAGATTCAGGAAGCCCCGCGCACCCCGCCGCCCCGCTTCACCCCGCAGGACCTGGAGGACATCCACGGCACCTTGCTCAAGGGGCTCAAGCAGCGCAACAAGGAAAAAAGCGACGCTTTCGACCAGTTCCAGAAGCGCCACAAGGACTGGTAGCACCTTCCGCCGCGGCGCGCTCCGGCGCGCCGCGCACCCGGCTTAGTAGCCGTGCAGGGCGCAGGCCGCGCGCACCTTCCGCACCACCTCCGGGTCGGCCCGGAAGGGGTTCGCGGCCATGTCCGGCACGCGCGGGGTCAGCTCCGCGCCGAAGGGCGTTGCGGCCAGCAGGTCGCCCAGGGCGTGCGCCAGAAGCACCTCCAGGCTGAGCACGTCCGCCGCGTTGTAGGCCAGCAGGGTATCCATCACCCGCTCGTCCCCGTGGCGCTCCCACTCCCGCCAGAGCACCACCGCGCCCCAGCCGTCCACGCCGTCCAGCTCCCTCCGGGAGAGGCCGTAGCGCTTCTCGCAGGCCTTGAGGCCCCCGCCCACGCCCAGGCTTTTCAGCACGAAGCGCAGATCCACGTGGGCCTTGGGGGCGCGCACGCCGAGCACGCGCTCCAGCACGGGGATGTCGAAGCACTTGCCGTTGAAGGTCACCAGCAGCTTCACCCCGGCCAGATCCTCATGGAGCTCCTCCATGTTGCGGCCGTGGACGTAGCTGCGCAGGCGGCCCTTGTGGTACAGGGCCACGGCGGTCACCGTGGGGTGGTAGGAATCGCCGTCCGTCTCTATGTCGAGGTAGCCCGCCTCGGGCAGGAAGTGCGGCAGGAGCCGCCAGGCGTTGCCGGAGCGCAGGCGCTCGGCGAACCAGTCCGCATCGCCCCGGGCCAAGGCCTGCACGGAGCGTTCAAGCTCCGGGCGCAGCAGGGCCGCCTTGGCGGCGGAGACGGGCGGCCTGGGGTCGCAAAGAAAATCCTCCCAGGTGCGGATGCCCGCATCCCACAGGGAGGATTCGCTTTTTGGACCTACGCCAGGCAGATGGATGAACGTGCGCCCGAGCATGGCTCCAGAAAAGGCCGTTAAACCTTGGTCTTTTCGGAAGGGTTCACGGTGGTGGTCGTGGAGGCGGTGGTCGTCGGCTTGGATTGCTCGCTGTCGAGCTTCTCCGGAGTGACGTCCTTGTCGTTCATGGCGCTCTTGAACTCCTTGATGCTCTTGCCCAGGTCACGGCCGAGGTTGCCGAGGCGGCCGGGGCCGAACAGCAGAAGAACGATTGCCAGAACGATGATCCAATGCCAGATGGAAAAGGCTCCCATGAGCGTCTCCTTGTCTCGTTGCGCTGGGGATATACCCGCACGGGGAAACTAAGCTCGGCATTGGTGTTTGGCAATTGAAAACTTTTTAATGAGGTTTACCACCATGTGCGGACGCTTCGCCCTGGGCATCCCCCGCAAACTCATTCGGGAACGTTTCCAACTGGAAGCGGTTCCAGACGCACCCGCGCGCTACAATATCGCGCCGGGCCAACTGGTGGAGGCCGTCACCGAAAATGAACACGGCAGGCGGATGGGCCTCTACCGCTGGGGCCTGGTGCCCTTCTGGGCCAAGGACCCGGGCATCGCCTCCAGGACCATCAACGCCCGGGCCGAGACCGCGGCGGAGAAGCCCGCCTTCCGCGCGGCGCTGCGCCACCGGCGCTGCCTGGTTCCCGCACAGGGCTTCTACGAGTGGACCGGCCCGCCCAAAAAGCGCCAGCCCTGGTTCATCACCCCGGAGGACGGTTCGCTCATGGCCCTGGCCGGGCTGTGGGAGCGCTGGGAGTCCCCCCTGGGGGAGGAGCTGCTCAGCCTGACAATCCTCACCTGCGAGGCCAACGCCTTCGTGGCCCCGCTGCACAACCGCATGCCCGTGGCAGTGCGCCCCGAGGACGACGCCCGCTGGCTGGACCCGGCCCTGGACGACCCCAAGGAACTGGCGGACATCCTGGCCCAGCGTCCCTGGCCGGGCATGGCCCGCTGGATGGTGGGCACGGCCGTGAACGCCGCCGGGCACGAGGGGGCGGAGCTGATCGAGCCGCTGCCGACGCTGGGCTGAACGCTTGTGCTATCGGTCCCCCGGGCGGTTGCGACGCCGGGGCGTCACGCGGCCGTTACTCGTGGGCCTTATCCCCGGGGCGCGGCCTTGACGCAGCGCGGGGCGGCGCGTACCGGCTTAGCATCAACCCCATCACAACAGGTGATTGTTTGAACATCCGCTCGATGGACCTTGCGGCCCCGGTTGCCGGCGACAGCGCCGGCCGGTAGGTCGCATAGACCCTGGCCTCCCCCCTGGGAGGCCGCCACACACGTGGAGCGACCCTCCCGCCCGTCGCGGCCCGCCCGGAATGCCCGGGCAGGCCATTCTTCGCTGCCGCCCGGCAACCCCTCCTGAACGGCGTCTCACGGCTCATGCCGTTGACGGGCTTTGCGCCCGTCCCGGCCATGCCCGGCCGAATGAACCTCCGCGCACAAGGAGTGCCGCAATGCAGATCAGAAAAGAACAACACGGGGACGATCCCCGCATCACGCAAATCCAGTACGCCGCCTTCAAGGGGCACCCGATGCATCCGCCCGGAACAGGGCCGTTCGAGCATCATATCGTCGAAAAACTGCGCGCCGACGGGGCGCTCACACTCTCGCTCTTGGCGGAACTGGACGGGCAGGCCGTGGGGCACATAGCCCTCTCGCCCGCCGCAGTGGGGCAGGACGAGGAAGGCTGGTTCCTGCTTGGCCCGGTGGGCGTGTTGCCGGAACACCAGGGCCGGGGCGTGGGCTCTGCCCTGGTGAAGGAGGCGCTGGCCAGGATGCGCGGGGCCGGAGCCCGCGGCGTGGTGCTGGTGGGCGACCCGGGATTCTACGGCCGCTTCGGGTTCGCGAGCCTGCCCGGCCTGGAATACCCGGGCGTGCCGGGGCAGTACGTGCTGGCGGTGATGTTCGGCGGCGAGGCGCCCCAGGGCGCGATTGCCGCCCACAAGGCGTTTGACGTGAGCGGGCATTAGGGCGCAGCCTGCTTGCGGCCAACGCCTGGAAGCAATGGAAGGCGGGCCTGCTCAGGCAGGCCCGCCGGAATGGACACCTGCAGCCAAGATGGTTACTGGGAATCCTGACACTGACCGCAGTTTACCCTGCGGCCGCCGAGGGAGAAGACATCATGAGCATCCAGTACGTGACGGACGACGCCGGGCATAAGCTGGCCGTGCTTATCCCCTATGAGGAGTGGGAACTCATCGCCAGCCGCCTGGAATTTCTCGAACCCAACGAGGAGACTGCGGCGGCCATGGAAGAGGGGCGGGAACCAGGGAAGCTGAAGGCGTACACAACCCCGGACGCGCTGTGGGCGGACCTGGAGGCGGACTGATCGTGCGGGAGGTCATACCGACAACTGCTTTCCGCAAAGACTTCAAGAGGCTTTCCGCTTCTCGGCGACACGATATGGAGTTGCTCAAAGGCGTGGTGGCCATGCTTGCCCGCAACGATCCCCTCGGCCAACTTCTGCGGGACCATGCTTTGACGGGTTCATGGAAAGACCACCGGGAGTGCCATCTGCGCCCGGATTGGCTTTTGATCTACCGCCTGGAGCCTGGCAGGCTGGTGCTTGTCAGGACAGGGACGCACAGCGACCTCTTTAACAAATAATCCCCGCCGCCTGGTACGCGGGGGATGCCGTCCCCTCACTTCCCTATCGTATCCAGCCACTTCTCCACCGTGGGCAGCGTGCGCCGCACGATCTCCCTGATCCCTTCGTAGTTGGGGTGCAGGCCGTCCGGCAGGTTGAGCGCCGGGTCGCCCGCCACGCCTTCCAGGAAGAAGGGATAGAGCGTCAGGCCGTATTTCCCCGCCAGCCGGGGGTAGATGGCCGCGAACTCGCCGCCGTAGCGTTTGCCCATGCCCGCCAGCGTCCGCATGCCCATGAGCAGCACGGGCACTTTGCGCTCCCGGCAGGCCGCGATGATCCGGTCCAGGTTGGCCTCCACCAGGGCCGGGTCCAGGCCGCGCAGGCCGTCGTTGGCCCCCAGTTCCAGGATCACCCCGTCCGGGTTGGAGGCCAGCACCGAGTTCACCCTGCTCACGCCGCCCGCCGTGGTATCGCCGGAGACGCCGAAGTTCACCACGGCCACGTCGCGTCCGCGCGCACGCAGCTCCTT
>JBKICO010000434.1:0-6359 GCA_046567065.1 Acidobacteriota bacterium | reverse complement strand
GTGCTGCGCTTCGACGGCGCGCCCGGGCAGTCGGCCCAGCTGCGGGCCAGTTGGTCCATCCTGGATTCCCACGGCGAGCTGCTGGTGTGGAAGTCCTCCACGCTGCAGGAGTCCGTCTCAGGGCCGGGGTTCGACGCCCTGGCCGCCGCGCAGAGCAGGCTCGTCTCACGGCTCTCGCAGGAGATCGCCCAGGCCTTCGGGGGGCTGAAGAAGAAGTAACCCAGGGCGCTGACCGCAAACGCAAAAGGCCGGGGAGCTATACGCTCCCCGGCCTTTTTGATGCCGTTGGAAACCGGTTCCGCTAGACGGTGCCCAGCGCCCCCTGCTCCTCGGAGGAGAGCAGCTTGTCCAGGTCGATGAGGATGAGCAGCCGGTCCTCCAGCTTGCCCACGCCGCTGATGTATTCCGACTCGATGCCGGACATGATGGACGGCGGCGGCTCCACCGTGCTGGCGGGTATGCGCAGCACCTCGGAGACCGAGTCCACCACGAAGCCCACGATCATCTGGTTGATCTCGATGACGATGATGCGGGTCTGGCTGTCGTGCCCGCGCGAGGCCATTCCGAAGCGCTTGCGCAGGTCGATGATCGGGATCACCTTGCCGCGCAGATTGATCACTCCCTCGACGAATTCGGGCGCCCGGGGCACCTTGGTGATCTCCATGATGCGGATGATCTCCTGCACCTTCAGGATGTCCACCCCGAATTCTTCCTGGGAGATGTTGAAGGTGACCAGTTGCAGGAGCGTCCCGTCGTTCCTTTGGTGTTCTTCAGCCATCTATTCCCCCTTCTAGTGAATACGTCCGGGCAATGCTTTCGTCTTTCCGGCGGGCAGGGCGCCGCCCGCGCCGCCCTCTGTCTTCATATCCTCGATGAGGCTGCGCAGCACCCCGGCCTGGTTGGCCATGCGGGCTGCTTCGGCCTCGCGCGCGGCTTGGGCGCTCTTCTCTTCGGCCTCGCCGATCTTCTGCTAAAGGGTGCAGGCCATGCCTCGCAGCACTTCGTACACACCGCCCTGCACGCTGGATTCCTTGAAGCGGACTTCCAGGTCTCCCCCCCGCGATCCTGGCGGCAACCTCGTGGAGGTAGCCCGGGTCATCGCCGAGCTGGCGCATCACGCCCCGGACGATGACGAAGGCCAGCAGGGCCTGGGCCAGCATGAAGCCCTTGTCGTTGAGGTCGATCAGCTTCAGCATCTGGCCGATGGCCGGACGATACACTTTAGCCGCGTCCTCCACCAGAACCTTCCTGGCCTCGTCGGACTTGCCCTGGCCGCACAACTCCAGATACCTCTTGTGCGGGGCGAGGTACTCGCTCCACAGCTTTCTGAAACCCTCGTAGGCAGGCACGTCCCGCCACACGGCCCTGGCACACCGGCACAACGGAACCACAGCTGAGAAACGGCTGGAAGATGAGAAAATCAAGGTATATCATTAAGTACGGCTTATCAATGACTACCGGCACAACGCCATAGGTTGCGCCGATATTCACATGCACGCCGCCTCACACGCGGCTGGCGGCCAACCGCCCCCCAGAGGACCCCATGCACTACGAAGGCAACGTCATCCGCCCGCCCAGCGAGGCGGACAGCATCCTGCTCCAGGCCACGGTGGGCTGCACCCACAACAAGTGCGCCTTCTGCGGGGCCTATCCGGGCGAACGCTTCCGCATCAAGGACGAGGCCCAAGTCTTCGAGGATATCGACTTCGCCGCCCGGCACATGACGAGCCAGCGCCGCCTGTTCCTTTTGAGCGGCGACGCCCTGAGCATGCCCCAGGCCCGGCTAGAGCGCATCCTGGAGCGGGTGCGCCAGCGCCTGCCCTGGGTGGCGCGGGTTTCCAGCTACGCCAACGCCCGGGGCCTGAAGAACAAGACGTCCGGCGATCTCGAACGGTTGCGGGAGCTGGGCCTGGCCGCGGTGTACATGGGCCTGGAGTCGGGCGACGACGAGGTGCTGGCCCGCATGCACAAGAAGGCCACCCTGGAGGACATGCTGCGTGAGGCCCGCAAGGTGCGCCAGGCAGGGCTGAAGCTCTGCGTCACCGTGCTGGCGGGCCTGGGCGGGGCCGAAGGCTGGCGCCGCCACGCGCAGCTCACCGGCCGCGCCCTGACCCTCATGGAGCCGGACCAGGCCGCCTCCCTGAGCGTGATCCCCGTGCCGGGCACCCCCCTGTGGGAGGATGTCCGGGCCGGGCGCTTCACCCTGCCCGACGGGCCGGGCATGGTCCGCGAGTTGCGCGAACTGCTGGCCCACACCGACATGCCGCGCGGCCTCTTCCTGGCGGACCACGCCTCCAACCATGTGCCGCTCAAGCTGCGCATGCCCCGCGACAAACAGCACGGGCTGGACATCTTGGACGCAGCCTTGGCCGGAACGCTCCCCCTGAAGCCGGAGCGCGCCCGCCGCCTCTGATAAAATCGGTCGCCCCTTCCGCATTTCGGGCTGGTACCGCAGGCTCCGATGGGCTATTCGTGGATCGTATCCCGTCGTTCCCGTTGAATCCCCATCAAGGAGGCCCGCATGTCCTTTTCCGCCCGCATACGCATGGGAATCGCCGCCCTGGCCTTGGCGGCCCTGCTGCCCGCCCTGGCCACAGCCGCCGGCATGGACGACAAGAGCCAGCCCCGCCTGGATCCGCAAGCTCTGGACATCCTGGAGAAGAGCTGCAAGGCCCTGGCCGCGCTCAAGGAGTTCTCCTTTCACGCCGACGTGGCTCTGGACAAGGTCTACGAGGACGGCTCCAAGGTGCAGTTCTCCCGGGTGATGCAGCTCAACGTGCGCCGCCCCGACGCCTTCCGGGTGGTGACAACCGGCGACGACCTCAAGGCGGCCTCCTTCTTCGACGGCAAGACCTTCACCGTGCTGCAGCCCGACAAGAAGACCTGGGGCCAGATCCCCGCCGAAATGACCATCGACGCGGTGCTCGACCGCCTGGCCGACGTCTACGGCCTCGAGTCCCCCCTTGGGGACCTGATCGTCAGCCAGCCCTGCGCCCGCCTGAAGATGACCGCCGCCGTGTACGTGGGCAAGGGCATGGTGGGCCAAACCGTCTGCGACCACCTCTTCTTCCAGGGCCCCGGAGCGGACTGGCAGCTCTGGGTGCCGGAGAAAGGCCCCGCCCTGCCCGCCAAAATGCTCATCACCGACAGGAGCCTGCCCAGGGACCCGCAGTTCCAGGCCGTGTTCAGCGCCTGGAAGGAAGCACCCATCGCGGCCAAGACCTTCTCTTTCAGCGCGCCGGAAGGGACATCGCGGGATGACTCCCTGTTCACTCCGGTGGAGGCCAGACCCGCCGGCAAGGGCAAGGCCAAGGCGGCTGCGAAGGCCGCCAACTAGGAGGCCCCACATGAAACGCACACTTCTACGGAGCGCGGGACGGGCCGGCATGCTGGCCCTGTGCGCGTGGCTGGCGGCGGGACTTCTGCTCCTGGGCGACTGGAGCTGGCCCCTTGAGGCCATGGCCAGAGGCGGCAGGGGCGGAGGCGGAGGCCGGGGCGCGGTGGCAGGGCCGCGTGGCGGCGGCGTGGCGTACTCCCCCAGGGGGGCCGTGGGCGTGGGTACGCGCGGCGGCGCGGCCGCTGTCGGACCGCGCGGAGGGGCGGCGGCCGTGGGGCCGCGTGGCGGCGCTGCGGTGAGGACGCCCTACGGCGGGGCCGCGGCCAGGGGCCCAGCGGGCGGCGCGGCCGTGCGCGGGCCTTACGGCGGCGCGGCGGCCGTGGGGCCATACGGCGGAGTGGCCGCCAGGGTCCGCCTCCGGTGCCGGTGCCCGTGCCGGTTCCCGGACCCGGATACTACGGCGGATACTACGGGCCGAGCGGCGGGGCGGTGGCCGCGGGCGTGGCCCTGGGCGCCATGCTCACGGTGCTCCCGGCCACGGCCATCGCCGTTTCCAGCTCCTCGGGCAGCACGGTCTACAAGGTGGACAGGGAGTGCTACCGGGAAATCGAGGACGGCGGCCGCACCGTCTACGAACAGATTCCCTGCCCGTAAGCAAGTCCGCTCAACCCCGCCGGGGGCGCGCCGCGCCCCCGGCGGGGCAACTACGGCTGGATTGTTGAGGCGCATGGTGTTAGGCAACCAGTGCGGTTCCGGCAGCTCTGACCGTCTGCAGCAGGTCACCTCATCACCGTCGTCCACATGATCCATTCGACACGCCGTTTTTCGCTCAAGGCGAAGTTCAACCTCGCGGTGGCCCTGATCTATCTTCTGGCCGCGGCGGGTTCGCTGGTGGCTTTCGCCTTCATCACGCACAGCATCCTCGGCGAATTCGCCCAGCGCATCGCCGTGAAACAGGCCCTGCTCGAGCGCAACAAGGTCATGACCATCATCGACCGCGAGGAGGCCCTGGCCCGCACCCTGGCAGGCGACCCTCTGGTGCGCCGCTGGGCGTCCGACGAGGCCGACCCGGCCCTGCGCCAGGCCGCCCTGGAGCAGCTCGAGAACTACCGCCGCCAGTTCCGCGACAAGAGCGTGTTTCTGGCGCTCAAGTCCTCCGCGCGGTACTACATCGCCGAGCGCGACCAGAAGGGCGAGGTGCAAAGCCGCATCCTGCGGCGCGACCACCCCGCCGACGCCTGGTTCTACGAGACGCTCTCCAAGGTGGACTCCTTCGCCCTGAACCTGGACCACAACCCCTCCTTCAACGTCACCAAGGTCTGGTTCAACGTGGTGGTGCGCGGCGCTGGCGGCGAGAAGATCGGCGTGGGCGGCGGCGGCATCGACCTGGGCGACTTCCTGCGCGAGGCCGTGGGCGCGCGCGACGAAGCGGTCTCCATTGCCATCGTGGACCGGGCCGGAGTGCTCCAGGCCTGGGGCGACCCCAATGTGGTGAAGCGCAACGCCATGGAGCGCGACGAATCCAAAAAGACCACCCTCTACTCCATGCTGGACGACCAGCAGGACAGGCAGCGCATGCGCCAGGCCCTCCAGGCCCTGGACGGGTCGCCGCAGGGGGTGGAGTCCTTCCATGTGAATCTCGAGGGCGCCGAGACCCTCGCCGCCGTAACCGCCCTGCCGGGCATCGGCTGGTACACCGTGGCCCTGGTGGACGTCTCAGGCGTGGTGAGCTCACGGGTGTTTATGCCCGTGCTGGCCCTGCTGGCGCTCTCGATGCTGGCCGTGATCGTCATGGTGGGCTGGCTGTTGGGCCGCATCGTCATCGGCCCCCTGGCCCGGCTCAACAGGGCCTCGCTGGAGGTGGCCCAGGGGCGCTACGACGTCACCCTCTCCGTGGACCGCAGCGACGAGATCGGGCAGCTGACCCAGAGCTTCAACGCCATGACGGCCAAGGTCCTGGACTACACCCAGAACCTGGAGCAGATGGTCCAGGGACGCACGGCCGAGCTCTCCGAGGCCAACGACCACCTGCGGGATTCGCGCCGGCGCATCATGGAGAGCCTGCGCTACGCCCGCACCATCCAGCAGTCCATCCTGCCCCGGCCCGCCCAGATGGACCGCGCCTTCGCCAGCCACATGAGCCTCTACCTCCCGCGGGACATCGTGGGCGGCGACCTCATCTACCTGCGCCAGTTCCAGGGCTTGAGCGTGGCCGCGCTCATGGACTGCACGGGCCACGGCGTGCCCGGCGCGTTCATGACCATGACGGCCCACTCCGTGCTCAACCACGTTCTCGACACCCTGGACAGCCGCGACCCGGCCCGGATACTGAGCAGGTTCGACGCCGTGCTACGCGAAACCCTCGGCCTGCACGACACCGGCGAGGGCTCGCTGGACTGCGGGCTGGACATGGCCCTGTGCGTGATCCACCGCGACGGCAAGGGCGGGGGGCGCGTGCTCTTCGCCGGGGCCGGGCTCTCGCTCTACAGGCTGCGCGGCGGCGAACTGACCGAGACCAGAGGGGACAGGCGGCGCCTGGGCTACCGGGGCGAATTCAAGGAATACGCCTACACCACCCACGAATTCACGGACTGCGCCGGAACTGTGTTCTACGCCGTCACCGACGGCTTCCTGGACGAAGGCGGCGGGGACAAAGGCTACTGCTTCGGCTCCGAGCGCTTCCGGGAGATGATCCTGACCCGGGCGGACACGCCGCTCAAAGGCCAGGCCGAGGCCTTCGAACACGCCCTGGCCACCTACAGGGGCGCAAGGAAGCAGCGCGACGACATCGCCATGCTCGGGTTTTGCATCTGAACCCCGGCAACGAACGGACCGCCCCCGGAGCGGTTCCAACCGGAGGAAACATGGACCTGTTCGCCATCAGGGAAGAGCTTTCCAAGTCAGGGGTCATGATCTGCTTCACGGGCCCGTTCTCCCACAGCATCATCGACGAGATAGGCCAGGCCGTGCGCAACCACCTGAGCGCGGAGAACATCGCCAAGGCCGCCGTCATGGACGTGTT
>JBKICO010000433.1:0-2537 GCA_046567065.1 Acidobacteriota bacterium | reverse complement strand
GCATGTTCTTGAGCCCCTGTATCTTGTGCCCGGGCCGGGGCTCCACCGCCACCACTTTGACGGCGGGGTTCAATTCCTTGAGTTTCTTGGCGATGCCCATGGCCGTGCCGGAGGTGCCCAAGGTGGCCACCACGTGGGTGACCCGGCCTTCGGTCTGGTCCCAGATTTCCTGGCCGGTGCCCCGGTAGTGAGCCTCTATGCTTGCGGGATTGTTGAACTGATCCATGAGTACATAGCGCTCGGGGTATTCGCGGGCCAGGCGGTAGGCCTCCTCGATGGCCCCGTCCGTGCCCAGGTGCCCAGGGGTGAGCAGCAACTCGGCCCCGTAGGCGCGCATGATGCGCTTGCGCTCCTCCGAGGCGGAGGACGGCATGACCAGCGTGAGCTTGAGCCCCTTCACGGCGCAGACCATGGCCAGGCCGATGCCCGTGTTGCCCGAGGTGGCCTCGATGACGGTCTTGTCCGGGGTGAGCTCCCCGGAGGCCTGGGCCGCCTCGATCATGGCCAGGGCCACGCGGTCCTTGATGGAGCCGCCGGGGTTCTTGGCCTCCAGCTTGACCAGCAGAGTGACGTCCGGGTTGGGATTGAGGCGCCGGATGGCCACCAGCGGGGTGTCGCCCGCGAGGGAGAGGATGTCTGCGTGTGCCATGCCCCTGGATTTAGGGGAAACCCGCTGCACTGGCAAGGAACTTGCTTAATGTAACGCACCATGAACATGCACCAATTCCTCACCGGCAACCTGGAGACCCTGGCGGAGCTCCAGGAACCCGTGGCCACCTGGCTGGCGCAGTCCATCGCGGACATCGAGGGCGCGCTCTCCCGCGTTTTCGTCAACGGCATGGGCCTGCTGGACTGGCGCATGGACGACGGCGGCGGCGTGATCGAACGCTGCCCGCCCCTGCCCGTGCTCTACCAGGAGTGGCGGCCCAAGAACACGCCGGAGAAGGACGCCACCGTGCTCCTGGGCTGCAACCTGGGTTACGGCCTGAACCACGTGCTCACCGGCACGCCAGGCACGCACCGGGTGCTGGTGGTGGAGCCCCGGCCCGACATGCTCCTGGCCTGCCTGGGCGAGACGGACTACCGCCCCTTCCTCAAGGCCGGGCGGCTGCGCTTCCTGGTTCCGGACCACGACATCATCGAGAAGGCCCTGCACCGCCTGGACCTGAACCTGCTCTACGGCAACATCCACCTCCGCAACGACCTGCCCTCGCAACAGGTGGGGCCGGAATACGCCCACTGGAGCGGCATCCTGCGCGGCAAGCTGGAGAACTTCTCGGTGGAGATGGCCACCCTGCGCCTGAAGCAGGAGGTCATGGTGGGCAACGAACTGCACAATTTCCACGACGCCATGAACAACGGCAGCCTGCTTCCCATGCAGGGCTGCGCCTTGGGCGTCACCGCGGTGATCCTGGGCGCGGGGCCTTCGCTCGCGCAGACCGGGCCGCAACTGGTCGAGCGCCCGGGGCACGCGCTCTACGCCTCGGCCCTGCAGACCCTGCCCGCCCTGGAACGCATCGGGCTCAAGCCGGATTTCTGCATGGCCATCGACTTCCGCCACGAGATGATGCGCCTCTACGACGGCATCAAGGACATCAACTGGCTGAACGACCTGCCCCTGATCTACTCCACCAAGCTCGACCCCGAGGTGGTGGCCCGCTACCCCGGCCCCAAGATCCCCCTGTGGACCATGGGCGGCATGGCCACCTACGTGTTCAGCGAGCACGAGCTGGTGCTGGACGCGGGCGGCAACGTGGGCGTCACCCTGGCGCGCTTCCTCACCTGGTGCGGGGTGAGCCGCATCCTGCTGGCCGGGCAGGATTTCGCCTGGCCCGCCGAGAGAAGCCACGCGCCGGGCCACCACGCCCACGGCAACGTGCAGAATTTCGACCCGGCCCGGGGCGACGTGAAGCTCACGAACCTGCACGGCGAGACCATCTTCTCCAACGTGGGCTACCTCTCGGCCAAGCGCGACCTGGAGAAGGACCTGCGCAAAGCGCAACTGCCGGTCTACAACATCTACGGCGGCGGAGCGGAGATCGAGGGCAGCCGCGTGGTGGACGTGGAGGAATGCCACCAGAAGGGCCTGCTGGCCTCGCAGCCGGGGGCCAAGGAACGCTTTTTGTCCAGCCTGCGCCGCGTGAACCAGCCCCGGGTGCGCCCGGTGTACCAGGCCCGCTACGGCACCTGGAACGACTCCCTGCGCCACGCCACCAAGCGCTTCGACAAGCTGCTCAAGAAGCCGGGCCGCAACCAGGCCGAGATCAAGCAACTTCTGCTCAACGTGCTGCAGTTCCTCAAGCAGGACCCGCTCTACCTGCCCTACCTGTTCAACGAGGTCATGGACATGGCCTGCCTGGCCAACCTCAAGGAGCGCTACGCCGGCTCGGACCTGCGCGACTACAAGGACATCCTCAAACGGGCATTGAGCAAGGTCAGGCGCGTGGACGAAGTGTTCGGCCCCGCCAGCCTGGACAGGAGCGTGAAGGTGGCCTAGCCCGCCCCGCCCGCCCCGACGAAAAAATGACGCCGCCCGG
>JBKICO010000432.1:0-7428 GCA_046567065.1 Acidobacteriota bacterium | reverse complement strand
GATGTGGACGAGATGGCCGCCAAGGCCAAGCAGGAGGTCATCCTGCATCAGCCCATGGAGGCCAAGGCCCAGACCGCCGCACCGGCGGGCACCCTGCGCCCGGGCATGAGCCCGCGCGAGGTGTCGGGCATTCTCTCGGCGCATCTGGCCCAGGTGCCCCACGCCTCCGGGGTGAGCAACCACCAGGGCTCCCAGGCCACGGAGGACCAGGCCCTCATGGCCGCCGTGATGGCCGAACTCAAGCTGCGCCCTGCGCTTTACTTCCTTGATTCGCGCACCTCGGACAAGAGCGTGGCCGCCAGGGAGGCCGCCAGGGCAGGTGTGCCCGTGCTTTCCCGCGCCGTGTTCATCGACGCCGAGCGCGGGCAGCAGGCCGCCCTGCTGGCGCTGAAGCAGGCCGAGCGCGAGGCCAAGGCCAAAGGCAGGGCCGTGGCCATCGGCCACCCCCACCCGGAAACCATCGCCGCCCTTGCGGGCTGGGCCATGCGCCGGGACAAGGGCGTGACCGTCGTGACCCTGGGCGCGCAGCTCAAGGGCGGTTGACCCCTGCCGGGTGCGCCGCCATTTCGCTGCCCGGTTTTGACTTTTTTGCGATTAGCGGCCATACCGTCCCGGACGAGGATGGTTCCCGGCACTTGGTATTTTCCCCAGCCCGGAGCGCCATCCCCGCCTCTACAGGAATCAACGGCGCCCGGCGTGCCGGAGCCGCCGCAACCAACCCTCAAGGAGCAGGCATGAAACGCTTCCTCGTCCTCTCTCTGGCCGCCGCGATGCTGTTCGCGGCCACCGCCGCCCTGGCCCAGACCAAGGTGGTCTCCATCACCCAGATCGTCGAGCACCCCGCGCTGGACAACGCGCGCAAGGGCTTCATGGACGGCCTGAAAGAGGCGGGCGTGGACGCCAAGTTCAACGTGCACATCGCCCAGGGCAACTCCGCCACCAACGTGCAGATCGTCTCCCAGATGCTCGACGAGAAGCCCAACCTGGTGCTTGCCATCGCCACCCCCGGCGCCATCGCCAGCGCTCAGAAGATCAAGGACATCCCCGTGCTGTTCACCGCCGTGTCCGACCCTGTGGGCGCGGGCCTGGTCAAGAGCATGCAGGCCCCCGGCGGCAACCTCACCGGCATGACCGACATGCCCCCCGTGGACAAGCAGCTCGAGCTCATCAAGACCACCATCGGCATCGTCTACAACGCGGCCGAAGCCAACTCCGTGAGCCAGGTCAACGCCGTGAAGGCCGCCGCCGCGCCCCTGAACCTCAAGATCGTGGAAGCCACCGTGGCCAACTCCGGCGCCGTGTACCAGGCCGCCAAGAGCTTGGTGGGCAAGTGCGACGCCGTGTACATCGGGCTGGACAACACCGTGGTCTCGGCCCTCGAGTCCGTGGTGAAGGTCTGCGACGAGAACAAGCTGCCCCTGTTCAGCTCCGACAACGAGTCCGTGGGCAAGGGCGCCATCGCGGCCCTGGCCGTGGACTACTACGCCATGGGCAAGCAGACCGCCGCCATGGGCAAGAAGATCCTGGACGGCGCCAAGCCCGCCGACCTGCCCGTGGAGAGCCTGAAGAACCTCGACATCCACCTGAACCTGAAGGCCGCCAAGGCTCAGGGCGTTACCATCCCCGAAGCGGTGGTGGCCAAGGCCGTGAAGAAGTTCGAGTAGCAGCCTGCCCGAAATCCCCGCTGGCTGCGTTGCTGCAAAACAGTCAAACCCTCACGTATGTCAAATACGCATCGGCCTTGACTTTTTCTCGCGCATTGCCAGCGAGTTTTTGAACAGGCAGCGAAAGCAAGCAAGTCGTTAATTTGCGGGACGGGGGCGACCCCGTCCCTTTCTTTTGGCCACCGCCCGCCAGCCGCCGCACCTTTGACAAAACGGCTTTTTCCGGGCACAGGCAGTGGGTTTTCGCGCTCATCGCGACCACACCGGGGTAACGCACGCATGTCATTCTACGCTTTCATCGGCGCGCTCGAACAGGGCCTCGTCTACGGCCTGATGGTGCTCGGGGTGTACCTCACCTTCCGCATCCTCGATTTTCCCGACCTCACCGTGGACGGCTCCCTGCCGCTCGGGGCCGCCGTCTCCTCCGTGTGCATCGGCGCGGGCATGGACCCCTACCTCTCGCTGGTGCCCGCCACCCTGGCCGGGTTCTGCGCCGGGGCCGTCACCGGGCTACTGAACACGCGGCTCAAGATACTGCACCTGCTGGCCAGCATCCTGACCATGATCGCGCTCTACTCCATCAACATCCGCATCATGGGCCGCCCCAACTTCACCCTGCTGGGCAAGTCCACCGTGCTGGACTCCCTGGCCGCACTCGGCCTGCCCCCCTCCCTGGCCGGGACCTGCCTGTTCGCGGCCTTCACGGTCAGCGCCGCCCTGGCGCTCATCTGGTTCACCCGCACGGAGCTGGGCCAGGCCATGCTGGCCACCGGGGACAACCCGCGCATGATCTCCGCCCTGGGCGTGAACACCGGCAACATGATCGTGCTGGGCGTGGGCCTCTCCAACGCCTTGGTGGCCCTGTGCGGCGCGCTGGTGGCCCAGAACCAGGGCGCGGCGGACGTGAACATGGGTGTGGGCACCATCGTGGCCGGGCTGGCCTCGGTCATCATCGGCGAGACCCTGCTCGGCCAGGGGCGCATCGCCAGGATGATCATCGCGGCGGTGCTGGGCTCCGTGGCCTACAGGCTGGCCATCGCCCTGGCCTTGGGCGTCAAGCTGGGCGAGTTCTCCTTCTCCCCCAGCGACCTGAACCTGATCACCGCCATCATCGTGGTGACGGCCCTCACCGCGCCAAGGCTCAAAAGGAAGATGGCCCGCTGATGCTTACCCTCAAGAACATCACCAAGCGATTCCACAAGGGCAGCGTCAACGAGGTGCTGGCCCTGAACGGCGTCAACCTGGACATCCGCCAGGGCGACTTCATCGCGGTCATCGGCTCCAACGGCGCGGGCAAGTCCACCACGCTCAACTGCATCGCGGGCGGCTTCTTCCCGGACCAGGGCAGCATCACCCTCGACGGCACGGACATCACCACCTGGCCCGAATACAAGCGCGCCCGCTTCATCGGCCGCGTCTTCCAGGACCCGCTCATGGGCTCCGCAGCCTCCCTGACCATCGAGGAGAACATGGCCCTGGCCGACCGGCGCGGCAAGCCGCGCGGGCTCTCGCTTGGCGTCAAAAGCAGGGACCGCGCCCGCTACAAGGAGCTGCTCTCCCAGATCGGGCTGGGCCTCGAAGACCGCCTCAAGGACAAGGTGGGCCTGCTCTCAGGCGGGCAGCGCCAGTCCCTGACGATGATCATGGCCACCATGGTGCGCCCCGAAATTCTGCTGCTGGACGAGCACACCGCCGCCCTGGACCCCAAGACCGCGGCCCAGGTGCTGGAGCTGACCCAGCGCATAGTCGATACCCACAAGCTGACCACCCTTATGGTCACCCACAACATGAACCACGCCCTGCGCCAGGGCAACCGCCTGATCATGATGCACCAGGGCAGCGTCATCCTGGACATCGCCGGTGAGCAGAAGGAGCGGTTCAGCGTGGAGGACCTTCTGGAGCGCTTCTACACCCTCAAAGGAGAAGGATTCTCGTCGGACAAGATGTTGCTGGTGTAGCGCGTTTCAAGGACAGGAGTTCTCCCGCCCGGACGGATTTCACCGCCCGGGCCTCCGGTTCAACCCCAACGTAAGGAAGGCATCTTCATGGAACTCACGCTCTGCCTCATCAAACCCGACGCTGTCCGCCGCGACCTCGTGGGCAGCATCCTCTACATGATCGAGAAGGCCGGCCTCAAGATCGTGGCCATGAAGATGCTCAAGCTGGACCTGCCCCTGGCCCAGGGTTTCTACCACGTGCACAAGGAACGCCCCTTCTTCGGCGAGCTGACCGAGTACATGGCCTCCGGCCCCATCGTGGCCGTTGTCCTGGCCGGCGACAACGCCATCAAGCGCTACCGCGACCTCATGGGCGCCACCGACCCCGCCCAGGCCGCCGACGGCACCATCCGCAAGGTTCACGCCATCTCCAAGGGCGAGAACTCCGTTCACGGCTCCGACGCCCCCGAAACCGCCGCCTTCGAGATCGGCTACTTCTTCAACGCCACCGAGCTGGTGGGCTGACGCCATGAAGGCCGCCATCTCCTTCATCGGCACCGGCAACATGGGCGCCGCCCTGATCAAGGGCCTCTCGAACATGGACGGGGTGAGCCTCAACGGCTTCGACCTGGACCGCGAGAAATTGAACGCCCTGTGCGCGCAGTGCACCCTCCACGCCGTGGACACCATCCACGGGGCCGTGGAGAAGGCCGGGTACGTGCTCATGTGCGTCAAACCCCAGCAGATGAAGGCGGTGCTGGCCCAAGTCCATCCCGCGCTCACCGCGGACAAGTGCCTCATCTCCATTGCCGCCGGGATCACCCGTGAGCGGCTCTCGGAGTGGATCGGGCACGCCTGCCCCGTGGTGCGCGTGATGCCCAACACCCCCGCCCTGGTGGGCGCGGGCGTTTCCGCCGTATGCCTGGACGACCCGCACCTGACCCCGGAGCAGAAGGAAGTCGTGCAGACGATCTTCGCCTCCGTGGGCAGCGTCCACGTGCTGGAGGAGAAGCTGTTCGACTCCTTCACCGCCGTTGCGGGCAGCGGCCCGGCCTACGTCTACTACTTCATGGAGGCCCTCATCGAGGCGGCCCTGGCCGCCGGGCTGCCCAGGCCCATGGCCACGAGCATCGTGGGCGAACTCATCGGCGGCTCGCTCAAGCTGGCCAATGAGAGCATGACCCACGTGAGCGTCCTGCGGGAGATGGTCACATCCCCCGCTGGCACCACCATCGCCGCCCTTGCCCACATGGACCGCATGGCCATGCGCGCCGCCATCATCGACGCCGTGGAGGCGGCGAGGCGGCGAGGGCAGGAGCTGGGAGCCTCCTAGAAGCATCACCACCGAAAACAAGGGGCCGGTCCATGGGGACCGGCCTTTTTTTATTTGGCGCGGGAAGGGGTGGTTAAGAGCGGGGCGCTGCCCCGCGCCCCGCCAGGGGGATGATCCCCCTGGACCCCGCAATATGCAGCCCGGGAGGCTTTGCCTCCCGGGCTGCAATTTTGTTCCGGTGAACGCGATGCGCGCTGACCAGGCCGCGAAGCTATTGGGGGTGCAGGGGAGTCACTCCCCTGTCCGAGGCTCTGGGCGGCGGGGTCCGGGGAGGCAGCGCCTCCCCGGTAAGGCGCCATCAACGCGCGAAATTCGTCACACTGCGCGCCGTGCCGCGTCCCGAACCGTGCGGGTCAGTCTTTCGGCTCCGCGCGACCGCCGCCCTCTCCCTTCCCTGGACGCACGCCGAAAGGCCCGCGCCGGGGAGCGCCCCCCCCGGGGCGCTCCCCAACCCCGGGGAAAACAAAGCCCCGCGTGTGTGCGCGGGGCTTCAGTGCGTAGCGAAGGGGAGGTGTCGGTCAGGCGGGGCGGATCACGTTGGTGGCCTTCATGCCGCGCTCGCCGGTGACCATTTCGTAGAGGACTTTCTCGCCCTCGCGCAGGGTGCGGAAGCCGTCGCCCTGAATGGAAGAGTAGTGGACGAAGATGTCCTCCTGCCCTTCGCCGGTGATGAATCCATAACCCTTTTTATCGCTGAACCATTTCACAGTGCCCTCGAGTACCATACCCGTACCCTCCTTGAAAACTTCTATGGTCATAGTTGTATCGGGAGGGTAAAAAAGGTCAACGGCGAAGCCGGTAGGGTTTCACGAAAATACAGCTTCCAAGCCCAGTAACAGTACGCTTGCGGTCACGCACAACACAATTGAAGAGATGATTATCAGATTCATGAGTATTTTGAACGATTGTGCTTCCCAGGCGCAATCCGCAGGCCCGAGCAACGGCTTCTCCACCTCCTGCCCGAAGTAGATTGCCCTGCCCCCCATGGACGCCCCGCACAGCCAGGCAGCCGCGCTCATGGGCCAACCCGCGTTGGGGCTGGCCATGCGGGCCGCATGGGAGCGCAGGTTTGCCCTGGCTCCGGCGGTGGGCAGGCCAAGCAGCGATGCGGAGAGGATGAGCGCCCAGGCCGAAACCCGCGCGGGCACCCAGGCCAGCAGGTCGTCGGCGCGGGCCCCGGCCCAGCCGAGGTGCTTGAAGCGCGGCGTCTTGTAGCCCCACATGGAGTCCATGGTGGAGATGGTCTTGTAGAGCCACAACAGCGGCGCGCCCCCGAGGCACAGATAGAAGAACGGGGCCACGAAGGCGTCGCAGAAGTTCTCGCTCACGGTCTCGGCAAGGGTGCGCCACTGCCCCGCGCGGTCCAGGCGGGAGGTGTCCCGGCTGACGAGCATGCCCAGGGCGCGCCTGGCCTCCTCGTCATGCCCGGCCTCGATGAGCCTGGCGGCGGCCCTGGCCTCGCGCAGCAGTTGGCCCAGGGCCAGCCCGGCGTAGGCGAAGTACAGCGAGACGGCCCAGCCGAGCCACGGAAGGCGCCCCAGGTAGTAGACGCAGGCGCAGGCGCCGTAGCTCAGCAGAAAGGCCGTGGCGGTGCCGTAGAGCTGTTGCAGCGCGGCGGGACTGGTGCGCACCGGGCGCTCCAGGGCGTCCAGGGCCTTGCCGATGAGGCGCACGGGGTGGGGCCAGCGGTGAGGGTCGCCCAGGGCGGCGTCCAGCGCGACGGCGGCCAGTGGCAGGAAGGGGTGGAAGTCCATGGATGCGGGGTATGCCCGCGCGGCCCCGCCCGCGTCAAGCGCGGGCCGGGCCGGGCCGTTCAGCGGCTTGGTCCAGCAAGCCGTTGCAAAAGACGGTTCGTGCAGCCTGTTCAAAAAGCCCGCTGGCAAGGCGCGAGAAAAAGTCAAGCCCGATGCGTAGATATCCTACGTGAGGGTTTGACTTTTTCGATGCAACGCCGCCAGCGGGGATTTTTCAACAGGCTGCTAGAAGGTGTAGCGCAGGCTCAGGCTGGCTGCCAGATTCTGGTAGTCCCGCCGGAAGAGGTCCGCTCCGACGCGCGCCGGCAGCTGGAAGCGCTTGGAGCAATCCACTGTGAGGCCCGCGCTCACGGCGGCCCAGTCCGTGGCCGGGGCCACGGTCTTGGTCGTGAAGCCGGAGCTGGCGATGCCCGGGTAGTTGGCGGTGATGTCCCGCCCGCCACTTAACCACTCGTGGCCCCAGAGCACGCGGGCTTCCGGGGTGACGCGCAGCCCGCCGAGCTCCATGGACTTGGCCACGCGCCCGCCCAGGCCGGTCTGCAGGGAGGCGTCCGTCCGGCGGCGGATGGAGAGGCCCAGAGGCCCGGCCCCGGCCTCGTCGAAGCCGTCCTGCCCGATGAGGGCGTAGCTCAGGGAGGCCACCGGCCCGAAGGACCAGCCGTCCGTGCGCCACTCGTAGCCCCCGCCCGCGTTGGCGAACAGGTTCCAGCCGTTCCAGGTGGATTTCTCCGTGAGCTAGC
>JBKICO010000431.1:0-4745 GCA_046567065.1 Acidobacteriota bacterium | reverse complement strand
TGGCCAGGGGGAAATTGAGCAACGAGATCTTCGTGGCCGCCAGGAAGCCGTAGACCCCCGCCGCCACCACGCCCACCACGGCCACGCCCAGCAACGCGCCGCGCAGCATGCGCTTGTAATGCAGGGCGAAGAGGTCGAAGCGGCCCGTGTCCGCCACGATGAGCGCCACGGCCAGCAACCCCGAGACCAGCCAGGCCGCGCGGGCCATGGTCAGCACCATGGCGGCCAGGGCCAGGGCCAGCAGCCCGTACAGCACGGGCCTGCCGCGCCGCCTGCCCAGGAGCAGCAGGAAGGGAAAGCCCACGCAGACGTACTCCGCGAACCAGCCGGGGTTGAGGAACAGCGAGGTCAACCTGTCGCTCATGGCAAAGGCCCGGCCCTTGGCCAGGAAGAACTCGGCCAGCCCGAAAACAAGCGCCGCCGGGATGCCCGCGGCCACGCCGCGCAGCAGCGCCGTTTGCGGCCCGGCGTCCTTCAGGCGGGAGAGCGCCCAGGCGAACAGGGCGTAGAGCGCCAGGCGGTCCATGGCCGCGAAGGCGTAGAAGCTGCTGTCCGCCGTGCTGTAGAACACCAGGCGCGCCCAGCCCCAGGGTCCGAAATCGCCGAGCGCGCGGGCCAACTCGCCCAGGGGCAGCGTCAGCACGCCGCAGAGCATCACGCCCGTGAAGGCTGCCACCCAGACGCGGAGCGGCCCCCAGGAGCCGTTGGAGGAGGGCTGGGCCAGCAGGGCGAGCGTGAGGCAGCTCACCAGGAAGTGCAGCACCTGGGCGTGGGCCGAGTAGGACTGATAGCCGAAGAAGACCAGCCCCGCGCCCAGGGCAGCCGCCAGATACCCGGCCAGGCCCCGCCAGCGCAGGCAGGCCGCGCAGGCCACGGCCCAGAGCAGCGCGCCCAGGCGCAGGCGCGGCCCCATATCCCAGAGCAGGAAGCCGGAAAGCGTCGCGTTCAGGCCCAGGAAGGCCGCCGCCAGGCCGGTGGTGAAGGTGTTTCGTCGCATGGGCCAGGGGCTCTTACCGCAGCCCGGCCCAGAAATCGAGCACCGCCTGGCGCTGCGGCCCGAGCCCGTAGGCGCTTGCCGCGCGGGCGCAGTTGCCCAGCACGGCGGCCAGCTCCGGCCCGGCAGCCCTCCAGAGATTCAGGGCCTTCTCCAGGCCCAGGGCCGCGCCCATCACGTCGTTGTCGTAGGCGAAGAAGCCGTTGCCGCCCCAGGGCATGTCGTCCAGGGGGCACGGGGGCGGGCAGCCGCCCTCCCCGGCATGGCGCATGTAGTCCCAGCCGCCCAGGCCCGCGAAGCCCACGGGGATGGCCCCGCAGGCCATGGCCTCCAGCGGCGGCAGCGGGCAGCCCTCGGGAAAGCCCGAGGCCAGGAAGACGTGGCTGCGCCCCAGCGCGGCGGCCACCCCCGCCTGGTCCATGCCGCCGATCTCCAGCCACTCCAGGTCCTTGTGGCCTCGCGCCTGGACCACCGCGCGGACCTGCTCGGCCAGGGCCTTGTTCTTGCGGGGCATCCAGGCCACGGTGAGCTTGGCCGGTTTGGCCGCCGGGGCGCGAAACAGCTCCAGGTCGATGCCCGGGCGCAGGATGGGGGCATCCACACCGAGGGCCTCGCGCATGAACCAGGCCACCGGGCGCGATACGGCCAGCAGCTCCACGGGCAGGCTGCGCCAGTCCACCCCGGGGGGCAGGCCCGTGAACAGGTAGGCCCAGTTCTGCACGTAGGAGAAGCAGCGCGCCCCCGCCGCCAGCCCGGGCGCAAGGCCGTTGACCCAGCCCTCGGGCACCACCCACACGTCGCCGGGGCCGACGCCGCTGGCTGCGGCGTCCACCTCCGGCAGGCCGGGCGCGTCGGGCCGCCAGACCGCCTTTTCGCGCAGGGCGAGGCGCACCTCGTGCCCGGCCTCGTGCAGGAAGGCGGCCATGCGGTAGATCACCGCCACGCCCCCGGCGGGTTTGCGCACGGGAGGGATGAAGAAGAAGGTGGTTGCGCGTTTGGCTTGCATCTTGTTGTTACCCCGGGGTATTGACTGATCGAACCCGAACAAAACCCGACGACGAGGCCCACCATGCACGAATGCGACCGATTCGGCCAGCCGTGGCCCAGCCTCTCCGCCGACGACACCCGCATCCCCACCCTCGGCCCCGCGAAGATTCCCAATCCGCGAAAGAATTCCCTTTTCATCAGCGACGGGCAAGGGGTGCTGCTGGACGTGGCCTACCGCCCCGGGGACGCCAACCCCACCTCGCCGGTGTTCCAGCAGGGCGGCCCGCGCGCCAACATCTACTTCGACCCGCCCAAGACCAAGTGTGCGGTGGTGACCTGCGGGGGGATCTGCCCCGGCGTCAACGACGTGATCCGCTCCATCGTGATGGAGGCGCACCACGGCTACGAAATCTCGGCCATCCTGGGCGTGCGCTACGGCTTGGCGGGCTTCATCCCCAAATCAAGCCCCGACGTCATGGAGCTGACCCCGGCCAACGTGGCCGATATCCACGAGTTCGGGGGCACGGTGCTCGGCTCCTCCCGGGGGCCGCAGAACCCCGAGGACGTGGTGGACGCCCTGGAGCGGCTCAACGTGGGCGTGCTCTTCATTCTGGGCGGGGTGGGCACCATGCGCGCGGCCCAGGCCATCCACGAGGTCACCACCAAGCGGGGATTGAAGATCGCCGTGGTCTGCGTGCCCAAGACCATCGACAACGACATCCACTTCGTCAACTGCACCTTCGGCTTCGACACCGCCGTGGAAAAAGCCGTGGAGGCCATCCGCTGCGCCCACGTGGAGGCCCTGGGCACGCCCTACGGCGTGGGCATGGTCAAGCTCATGGGGCGCGAGTCCGGCTACATCGCGGCGGCCGCGGCCCTGGCCATCAAGGAGGTCAACTTCGTGCTGGTGCCCGAACAGCCCTTCGGCCTGGAAGGGCCAGCCGGGTTCCTGCCCACCCTGGAGGCCAGGCTCAAGCGCCGGGGCCACGCCGTGGTGGTGGTGGCCGAGGGCGCGGGCCAGCACCTGCTGCCCGAATCCGGGCTTACGGACGCCTCCGGCAACCGCATCCTGGGCGACATATGCGGCCTGCTCCTCAAGGAGATGAAGCGCTACTTCAAGGACCGCCTGCCCATGACCGTGAAATTCATCGACCCCAGCTACATCATCCGTTCCGTGCCCGCCAGCGCCTCGGACCGGGCCCACTGCAACTTGCTGGGGGCCATGGCCGTGCACGCGGGCATGGCCGGCAAGACCGGGCTCATGGTCACCGAAATCCACGACATCCCGGCCCACGTGCCCCTGCCGCTCGTCACGGTGGAGCGCAAGCGCATGGACCTCAAATCCAACTTCTGGCAGCAGGTGCTCGACTCCACCGGCCAGAACCGCGTGGTGAACACGCCGGGAGCCTGCCCGGCCTGAGGCGGCGGCCCACGCTTGACAGCGGAAGCCCGGGCGTATAGCCCTTGCCCTGCCATCTCCGGCCGTTACGGAACACGGTGCAAATCCGTGGCGGTCCCGCCGCAGTAAGCGAAGACGATGCCCGCGAGCCACTGTCCCTTGGGGGACGGGAAGGGCGGGCGGAGGATGACGCGCGAGCCTGAAGACGGACGGCCGGACTTGTTTCGCGGATTGGACCTATGGCAACGGCGATCCCTTGACCCCTCACCGGGGCCAAGGGATTTTTTGTTTTCCCGAACCCGGCATCGCCCGGAACCAAAGGATACAGCATGACTTCCCGCAGCGATTTCGACGCCCTGCTCGCCCGCATCGCCCCCGTTGACGCCTCCCTGGCCGCCAAGGCCCAGGCCCACCTGGACAGCCTGACCAAGCCCCAGGGCAGCCTCGGCCGCCTGGAGGAAATGGCCCGCCGCCTGTACATGATCCAGGGCGGCCAGGCCCCCAAGGCCGACCCCGCCGTGATCTTCACCTGCGCGGGCGACCACGGCGTGGCCGCGGAGGGCGTGAGCCTCTTCCCGCAGGAGGTCACCCGCCAGATGGTGCTCAACTTCGTGGGCGGCGGCGCGGGCATCAACGTGCTGGCCCGCCAGGCCGGGGCTGAGCTGCGCGTGGTGGACGCGGGGTGCGCGGGCGGCGAGTTCCCGGACCACCCCATGCTGGTGCAGTCCAAGGTCATGCAGGGCACCGCCAACATGGCCCAGGGTCCGGCCATGAGCATGGAGCAGTGCCTGAAGGCGCTCATGCTGGGCGCATCCATGGCGGACAAGGCCGCTGCAGGCGGCTTCCGGGTGCTGGGCACCGGTGACATGGGCATCGCCAACACCACCCCCTCCACCGCGCTCTACTGCGCCTACCTGGGCATGGCCCCGGTGGAGGTCACCGGCCCCGGCACCGGCCTGAGCGCCGAGGGCGTGGCCCGCAAGGCCCAGGTGATCGAGAGGAGCATGCAGGCCAACGCCAAGGCCCTGGCCTCGGGCGACCCTGTGGAGATTCTGGCCGCGCTGGGCGGCTGCGAGATCGCCTGCCTGGCGGGCCTGATCCTGGAAGCGGCGGCCAACCGCATGGCCGTGCTGGTGGACGGCTTCATCTCCTCCGCGGCCTTCGTTGCGGCCTGGAAGATCAGCCCCGCAGTGCTGGACTACTGCTTCTTCAGCCACGCCTCGGCCGAACCCGGCCACCAGAAGATCATGCGCCTGGTGGGCGCCTCCCCCCTGCTGGACCTGGGCCTGCGCCTGGGCGAGGGCACCGGGGCGGCCCTGGCCCTGATGGTGCTGCGGGCGGGGGCGGCGATCTACAATGAAATGG